>NZ_JAGXJL010000100.1:0-16849 GCF_019091475.1 Streptomyces sp. GbtcB6
AGATCTTTTCTCGACCCGATTTCCTCGGTGCTTTCCAGGTTCCCGCTCTCGCGTTTCCCTTTCCGGCGGTTCCGACTTTATCAGATCCTTTCGGCGTCCGATTCCCGGTCGGCGGGATTGTCTTTGGCTTTCCGGCTTGCGCCCGTCGGCCTTTCAACATTCACTACGTTAGCCGATTCCCGCCGGGACTCATAATCGAGTCCCACGAGTTCGAATTCGGGCATGCGGGCATGCCGAAATCGACCCCGCCAGGGGAAGTCGTAGGTAGTGGGTGGCCGCTTCCGGCTGCTGGCGATTGCCGTACCCGGTTCAAGCGGCTCGGGCTACATTACGCACCTTCCAGGGACGCGTCAACTTGAGCGGCGCCTGGGTACATGGGCCCGATAGGGGCTCACTGTGGGGTCGTTGGCGACCCAGTAGCGCCAGGGATGGGCGTCGCCATTGCCGCCCTCGCCGGCGACTCCGGTGCGCGGACCGCTGCGTACCTGGTCGGAGGGTACGGGGGTGCCGGTCAGTATCCGCAGCGGTGTCTCGCCGGCGGCACACGCGTCCGTGCCGTCCAGGGCTCGGTCGACACCCAGGGCGGTGGCCAGGCGGGCCGGCCCTTTGGCCAGTTCCCTGTCATATCGGGCTGAAAGTCGACGTTTGCGGGCGAGCTCGGCGCCCTCGATGATCTCGCCGGCGCGGAGCAGGACCGCGCTCGCAGTGCCCTCGGGACCGCAGACGAGGTTCATGCAGAACCACATGCCGTAGGTGAAGTAGACGTACACACGTCCGGGCGGACCGAACATCACGTCGTTGCGGGGGGTGTGGCCGCGATAGGCGTGCGAGCCGGGGTCGTTCGGGCCGTCGTACGCCTCCACCTCTGTGAGGCGCACCGCGATCGGACCGTCCGGGGTGGTGCGGACGAGGACGCGGCCCAGGAGGTCGGGGGCGACCTCCAGTACAGGGCGGTCGAAGAAGGTTCTGGCGAGTGGCGTACGGTCCGGGGGCGCGATCATGGCGACCGAGCGTAGTCCAGTCCGGCTACGCCAAGGGCTGGTCAAGGATTCGTCTGCTTGCCAGGGTGTGGGCCGGAACCGGTCGTGACCGGATCGCGTTTGTAGGGATCAAGGGTCCGTACGTAGTAGAGGGAGAGTCATGGGGTTCAAGAAGCTGCTCGCGAGCCTGGGTGCCGGCGGGGCGTCCGTCGAGACGGTGCTCACCGAGGTGAACGTCGTACCGGGCGGCGTCGTCCAGGGCGAGGTGCGGATCCAGGGCGGCTCGGTGAACCAGGAGATCCAGGGGCTGTCCGTGGGTCTCCAGGCTCGGGTCGAGGTGGAGAGCGGCGACGAGGAGTACAAGCAGAACATCGGCTTCGGCAAGGTGCGGCTCGGCGGTGCCTTCGAGCTTCAGGCCGGGGCCGTGCACGCGGTGCCGTTCGGGCTGGAGATTCCGTGGGAGACGCCCGTCACGATGATCGACGGGCAGGCGCTGCGCGGGATGAACATCGGGGTGACGACCGAGCTGGAGATCGCGCGCGCCGTCGACTCCGGGGATCTGGACCCGATCAACGTGCATCCGCTGCCGGCGCAGAAGGCGATCCTGGACGCCTTCATCCAGCTGGGCTTCCGCTTCAAGCACGCGGACCTGGAGAAGGGGCACATCCGGGGGACGCGGCAGACGCTGCCGTTCTACCAGGAGGTCGAGTTCCACCCGCCGACGCAGTACCGGGGGCTGAACCAGGTCGAGCTGAGCTTCGTGGCGGACGCGCACGCCATGGACGTCATCCTCGAAATGGACAAGAAGCCGGGGCTGTTCAGCGAGGGCAGCGACACGTTCCGCTCGTTCCAGGTGGGTCTGCACGACTTCCACGGGACCGACTGGGCGGGTTATCTCAACCAGTGGCTGTCCGAGGTCGGCAGCAAGCGCAACTGGTTCTAGGCTCGGGAACTGCGGATTCCGTAACGGGTTCCGTAATCGATCAGTACCGATCAGGAGGTACCGAGGTGACCGAGCTCAAGCGGCGGCCTCTCCCCCATGACTTCCATCCGCCCGTCCCGTCGTTCACGGTGACGAGCGAGGACATCGAGGAAGGGGCGACGCTCAAGGACGCTCAGGTCTACGCCAAGGGCAACACCTCGCCGCAGCTGCGGTGGGAGGGCTTCCCGGCCGAGACCAAGAGCTTCGCCGTGACCTGCTACGACCCGGACGCCCCGACGGGCAGCGGGTTCTGGCACTGGACCCTGTTCGACATCCCGGCCTCGGTGACCGAGCTGCCGGCGGGTGCGGGCGGCGGCAAGTTCGAGGGGCTGCCCGAGGGCGCGGTGCAGGTGCGCAACGACTACGGGTCGAAGGACTTCGGCGGTGCCGCGCCGCCGCCCGGGGACGGGCCGCACCGGTACGTCTTCACGGTGTACGCGGTGGACCAGGAGAAGCTCGGTCCGGACGCCGATGTGTCGCCTGCCGTCGTCGGGTTCAACCTGCGCTTCCACGCGATCGCGCGTGCGCAGCTCATCGGGGAGTACGAGAACCCCGAGCAGGGCTGACGCGGTTCGCGAAATCAGCTGAGCGTTCATTGAACGTTTGCCCGCCTCTGGTCATGGAAGTGATCAGGGGCGGGCAGTTTTTATTGCGTTGTCCATCTCGGCGCGCCCGTCCAGAGTTGATCCAAGCCCGCCGGGGGTGGGCAGGTGCACATGGGAGGTGGGCTGGATGCGTGACACGCTGGTGCTGAACGCGAGCTTCGAGCCGCTGTCTACGGTGACGTTGAACCGCGCCGTTGTTCTGGTGCTCCAGGACAAGGCCGTCGTCGAGCAGGCCCACCCCGAACTGCGCATGCGCGGTGCGGATGTGGACATACCCGCGCCCCGGGTGATCAGGCTGTGCCGTTATGTACGGGTGCCGTTCCGGAGACAGGCGCCCTGGTCGAGGCGGGGGGTGCTGGTCAGGGACCGGCACCGGTGCGCGTACTGCGGGCGGCGGGCGACGACTGTCGACCATGTGGTGCCTCGGGCACAGGGCGGTCAGGACTCTTGGCTGAACACGGTGGCCTCGTGCGCGGAGGACAATCACCGGAAGGCGGACCGGACGCCGGAGCAGGCGGGGATGCCGTTGCTTCGGGGGCCGTTCGAGCCTTCGCCGCAGGATGCGATGCTGCTGGCTATGGGGGCCGAGGATTTGGCGGCGTTGCCTGAGTGGCTGGCGGGAGATGTCGCCGCCTAGTCGTGTGCCTGGCCGGTCCCGTCGTGCGGCTGCGGCCGCGTTGTGGCTTGTCGCGCAGTTCCCCGCGCCCCTTACCGGGGTGCGGGGAACCTTTGTTTTCCGGAACCGTCAGTCGATGTTCGGCTTCTCGCGGCGTTCCTGTGCCGGGACGTTGCCGCCGCTGTTCGAACCGCCGCCCAGGTTGCCGAAGTTGCCCATCGCGCCGGAGAGGCCCTTGAGGGCGTCGCCGATTTCGCTGGGGACGATCCAGAGCTTGTTGGCGTCGCCCTCGGCGATCTTCGGGAGCATCTGGAGATACTGGTAGGAGAGGAGCTTCTGGTCCGGGTCGCCGGCGTGGATCGCCTCGAAGACCGTACGGACCGCCTGGGCCTCGCCCTCCGCGCGGAGCGCCGCCGCCTTGGCCTCGCCCTCGGCGCGCAGGATCTGGGACTGCTTCTCGCCCTCGGCGGTGAGGATCGCGGCCTGGCGCGTGCCTTCCGCGGTGAGGATCGCGGCGCGCTTGTCACGGTCGGCGCGCATCTGCTTCTCCATCGAGTCCTGGATGGAGGTGGGCGGTTCGATCGCCTTGAGCTCGACGCGGTTGACGCGGATGCCCCACTTGCCGGTGGCCTCGTCGAGGACGCCGCGCAGGGCCGCGTTGATCTCCTCGCGGGAGGTCAGGGTGCGTTCCAGGTCCATGCCGCCGATGATGTTGCGGAGCGTGGTGACCGTCAGCTGCTCGATCGCCTGGATGTAGCTGGCGACCTCGTAGGTGGCCGCGCGGGCGTCCGTCACCTGGTAGTAGATGACGGTGTCGATGTTCACCACCAGGTTGTCCTGGGTGATCACCGGCTGCGGCGGGAACGGTACGACCTGTTCACGCAGGTCGATGCGGTTGCGGATGGTGTCGATGAACGGGACCACGATGTTGAGGCCCGCGTTCAGTGTCCGCGTGTAGCGGCCGAAGCGCTCGACGATGGCGGCGCTCGCCTGCGGGATGACTTGGATCGTCTTGATCAGGGCGATGAAGACCAACACCACCAGAATGATCAGGACGATGATGACCGGTTCCATCGTCGCTCCCCGTACCCTTCTCCGCCTCGGCGCTTCGGAAGATCTTATGGTTGTTGAAGATCTTGCTGGATGAGTCTGACAGACGCACGCGCAACTCGGGGACTCTTCTGTTCAGTTGAGTCTTACGAGGTCAGATGACAATCGCCGTGGCCCCCTCGATCTCCACGACGTCCACTTCCTGGCCCACTTCGTAGGCCCGGTCCGGGTGGAGGGAGCGCGCCGACCAGATCTCGCCCGCGAGCTTGATCCGTCCGTCCGCGCCGTCGACGCGTTCGAGTACGACGGCTTGTTTGCCCCTCAGGGCGTCGACTCCGGTGGCGAGTTGGGGCCGCTGGGCGGCGTGCCGGTTGGCGACGGGCCGTACGACGGCGATCAGCGCGACCGAGACGACGACGAAGACGAGTACCTGGAACACGACGCCCGCGCCGAGTCCGGCGGTACCGGCGGCGGCCACGGCGCCGACCGCGAACATGCCGAACTCCGGCATTGCGGTCACCACGAGCGGAATTCCGAGCGCCGCCGCGACGACGAGCCACCACACCCATGCGTCGATGCTGTTCACATAGTCATGGTACGGCCGGGGGTGCCGACCCCGACAGAGCGCTTTGCCGGGTCAGGGCCCGTCAGAACCCGTCAGGACAGGGGCAGTCCATGGGCGGTCCAGCGGTCGCCGAGCTGCTCGACGACCAGCGGGAGGCCGAAGCAGAGGGAGAGGTTGCGGGAGGTGAGTTCGAGCTCCAGCGGGCCGGCGGCGAGGATCTTGCCCTGGCGGATCATCAGGACGTGGGTGAAGCCGGGCGCGATCTCCTCGACATGGTGGGTGACCATGATCATGGAGGGGGCGATCGGGTCCCGGGCGAGCCGGCCGAGGCGGCGGACCAGGTCTTCGCGGCCGCCGAGGTCGAGGCCGGCGGCGGGCTCGTCGAGGAGGAGCAGCTCGGGGTCGGTCATCAGGGCGCGGGCGATCAGGGTGCGCTTGCGCTCGCCCTCGGAGAGGGTGCCGAACTTCCGGTCCACGTACTCGGTCATGCCGAGGCGGTCCAGGAAGGCACGGGCACGCTGCTCGTCGACCTCGTCGTACTCCTCCTGCCAGTGGGCGGTCATGCCGTAGGCGGCGGTGAGCACGGTCTCCAGGACGGTCTGGCGCTTGGGGAGCTTCTCGGCCATGGCGACGCCGGCCATGCCGATGCGCGGGCGCAGGTCGAAGACGTCGACCTTGCCGAGGGTGTCGCCGAGGATGGTGGCGGTGCCCTTGCTGGGGAAGAGGTAGCTGGACGCGACGTTGAGGAGGGTGGTCTTGCCGGCGCCGTTGGGGCCGAGGATGACCCAGCGCTCGCCCTCCTTCACCGACCAGGAGACCTGGTCCACCAGAGCCCGGCCCTCGCGGACCACAGATACGTCCTGAAGCTCCAGAACATCGCTCATGAGCGCGTTGTCTCCCCTTGCAGTGTCGCCGTTCTCGGCTGTCGCGTACGCCTGTGGTCCGGGCGGCGGCGCCGGTGGGCGCAGCCCCTACGAAATCTACGCCACGAGTGCGGCGCTCCATTCCATCGGTCCTGTCCTTAGGGTGGAGGCATGCTCTCGGAACCGCGTTCAGGACGCCTTGCCGCTTGGGGAAATGCCCTTTTGGCCGGACTTGTCTCTCCGGATGACGCCGTGCTCGCCATCGTCGGCGAGGACGCCGTGCATCGGGTCGAGGGGCTGCCGGGTGAGTCCGCTCCGGTCGGGCTCACGCTCGCGCTGGGGCGGCTGCGGACGCTGGGGACGACCGGGCTGCGGGTCGCGCTGCCGGCGCCGGGGCATCCGCTGGGGCTGAGCGGCCCGCCGGAGTTCAATGCGCGGGCGCTGGAGGCCGAGGAGGCCGTGATCTGTCACGGCGCCGCGTTCGGGCTGGTGCCGGAGGTGTACGAGGCCGGGCCCGCCGGTGATGTGCATGTCGAGGTGGTCTGGCACGTGCTGCCGGTGCGGGAGGCGCCGCCGGCCGACGTGCCGTCGCTCGGTGAGGCGGAGCGGGAGCTGGCGGAGGCGCTGCGGGACGCCACCGAGATGCTGTCGAAGCTGGACGTCGCGGGGTCGGGGCCGGTGGCGGAGGCGGCGATCGACGCATACCGGGCGCGGGCCGAGCGGGGGCGGGAGGTACTGGCGCCGGGGTATCCGCCGCGGGCGGTGCGGGTGCTGGAGCTGGCACAGCGGGTGGGGCTGCTGATCTCGCTGGCCCACGAGAACGGGCACGGCGGGGCGGTGAGCGCGTCGGAGATGGCGGGGCGGTCGCTGGCGCTGCGGCCGGTGGAGCGGACGGCCCGGCGGGCGCAGGTCGCGGCGTACAACTCGGTGGTGGAGGAGCGCGAGCGGGGGCGTTAGCCGAGGTGCGGGCTATTCCGCCGGCGTAGCCCTCGACGGTCGCGCCGGTCCTGCCTGTTGACCGCGGTGTTGCCGAACGCCGGGTTCAGGAGGCCGATCACGTTGACGGAGAGACCGCTGACGTCGACCGGGATCCGGGCGACCGGGCCGGAGGCGACGCCCAAGGATCATTAGGACGAAGAGCCGCTGGGCGGAAAAGCCGACCGGCCTTCCGGGGGCGCCCGGAAGGCCGGAGGTCGATGCCGCCGTGCGGCGCGGTCTCAGTGGTTGAGGCCGAGGTTGCCGAAGGCGGGGTTCAGCACGCCGACGACGTTGATGCTGTTGCCGACGACGTTGACCGGAACGTCCACCGGGGCCTGGATGACGTTGCCCGAGACGACACCCGGAGAACCGTGGGCCGCGCCGGCGGCACCGGCGCCGCCGGTGTGGGCGGAGGCCATGCCCGCACCGGCGGCCACGATCCCGCCGGCCACCATCGTCACGGCCGCTGCCTTCTTCAGGTTCTTCACTTCTTGAGCCCTCCCTGGCGATCGCCACGGCGGTCGCCGCGGCACGCACTGAAGAACGGCGGCGGCCGGGAGAGGATGCGCCGTCCGGGTGACATTCCCACGACGGTATGAATCTCAGCCCGGAAGGCGACCCTCCGGGTTGCCGTCGGTGAAGCGTTGCGGAGGGCGTTTCAGCCGGTCACGCCATGGCGAACGGCCCACAGGGCGGCCTGGGTGCGGTCGGCGAGGTCGAGTTTCATCAGGATGTTCGAGACGTGCGTCTTGACGGTCTTCTCGGACAGCACGAGGGCGCGCGCTATCTCGCGGTTGGAACGGCCGTCGGCGATCAGCCCGAGCACCTCGCGCTCCCGCTCGGTGAGCGAACCGCTCCTGCCCTGGCCGGAGTTGGTCTCCTCCTGGGAGAGCAGGGCGCCGGCCACCTCGGGCTGGAGCAGGACGTGCCCGGCATACACCGAGCGGATGGCGGTGGCGAGCGCGTCGGGATCGACGTCCTTGTAGACGTATCCGGCGGCGCCGGCGCGCAGGGCCGGGACGACCGTGCGCTGTTCGGTGAAGCTGGTGACGATCAGCACGCGCGCGGGGTTGTCGAGTTCGCGGAGTCTGCGCAGCGCCTCCACCCCGTCCAGGCCGGGCATCTTGATGTCCATGAGGACGACGTCGGGGCTCAGCTCCTGGACGCGCTCGACCCCCTCCGCGCCGTCGGCGGCCTCGCCGACGACCTCGATGTCGTCCTGGACCTCCAGGAAGGTGCGCAGGCCACGGCGGACGACCTGGTGGTCGTCGACCAGCAGCACCCGGATCGCGTCAGCCACCGGGGACCTCCATCTCGATCGTGGTGCCCTTGCCGGGCGCCGATTCCACGGTCAGTGTGCCGCCGACGCCGCTCGCCCGGTCCCGCATGGAGACCAGGCCGAGGTGGCGTCCGGCACTGCGGGTGAGGTGCGGGTCGAAGCCGCTGCCGTCGTCGGCGACCCGCAGGACGGCGCCGCAGCCGCGCCGGTTCACGGTCACGTCGACGTGCTCGGCCCCGGAGTGCCGCAGGGCGTTGTGCAGGGCTTCCTGGGCGACCCGGAGCAGGGCCTCCTCCTGGGCTGCGGGCAGGGCCCGGAAGCCGCTGGCGGCGAAGGTCACGCGCGCGGTGTGGGCGCGGTCGAGGACCTGGACCTGGGTGCGCAGGGTGGCGACGAGACCGTCCTCGTCCAGGGCGGCGGGGCGCAACTCCACGACGGCGGCGCGCAGTTCTTCGGTGGCCTCGGCGGCGAGCGCGGCCACCTGCTGCAACTCGCCCTTGGCGCGGGAGGGATCACGGTCGACCAGGGCGGCGGCGGCCTGGGCGGTCAGCCGCAGGGAGAACAGCTTCTGGCTGACCGCGTCGTGCAACTCGTGGGCGAGCCGGGAGCGTTCCTCGGCGATGGTCAGCTCGCGGCTGCGCTCGTACAGGCGGGCGTTGGTGAGGGCTATGGCCGCGTGCTGGGCGAGGATGGAGAGGAGTTCCTCGTCCTCGGCGGTGAAGCCGCAACCACCCTGCGGTTTCTGGCAGTTCTTGTTGGCGAGGAACAGCGCACCGATGACCTCGTCGCCGTCGCGGATCGGCAGGCCCAGGAAGTCCGACATCTCGGGGTGGGCCGAGGGCCAGCCCTCGAAGCGGGGGTCCGTGCGGACGTCGGCCAGCCGCTCGACCTTCGCCTCGCGCAGCATCGCGGCGAGGATGCCGTGCTGGCGCGGAAGCGGGCCGATGGCTTTCCACTGGGCGTCGGTGACGCCGTCGACGACGAACTGGGCGAAGCCGCCGTGGTCGTCGGGGACCCCGAGCGCGGCGTACTGCGCGTCGAGCAGCTCGCGGGCGGAGGCGACGATCGTCTTGAGGACGTCGCGCACCTCCAGATGCCTGCTCATGGCCAGCAGCGCGGAGCTCACCGCCGCGAGGCCGGACCGGGGACCTTGACTCATGCCCTCACGGTACCGGCGGGGTCCGACACCGCGGATCGGGCCGACGGCGCAGGGCCCGGACCGGTGGCCGTAGGCCCGGAGACCTAGGGCGCGGGGCCCGGACCGGCGGCGTAGTCCGAAGGACCCCTGCGGGTTGCGGCCCGCGTCCGAGGCGGCCGGGGCGGTCCCCTTCCTACGTTGGAGGCACCGCCGGGCAGGCGGACGGAGCCGAGGGGACGGTTGTCATGCCGGTAGCGATCATCACGGGGGCCTCGAAGGGGCTGGGGCGGGCGCTGGCCGAGGCGCTGGCCGCGCGCGGCTGGGATCTGGTGCTGGACGCCAGGGGCGCAGAGGTCCTCAAGGAGACGGCGGAGGCCGTCGCGGGGCACGGGACGCGGGTGGCGGCGCTGCCCGGCGATGTGACGGACGGCAGGCACCGGGCAGGCCTGGTGGCCGCGGCGTGGGAGCTGGGCGGGGTGGACCTGCTGGTGAGCAACGCCAGCGCGCTGGGCGCCGAGCCGCTGGTGCGCCTGGGCGAGCTGCCGCTGGAGGGGCTGCGCCGGGCGCTGGAGGTGAACGTGGTGGCCGCGCTGGGCCTGGTCCAGGAGGCGCTGCCGCTGCTGCGGGAGTCTGCGGCGGGAGCGGTGGTCGCGATCAGCTCGGACGCGGGCGCCGAGGCGTACGAGACCTGGGGCGGCTACGGCGCCTCGAAGGCGGCCCTGGACCAGCTGGCGGCCGTGCTCGGCGTGGAGGAGCCGGGGCTGCGGGTGTGGGCGGTGGATCCCGGGGACATGGCGACCGACCTGTACGCGGCGGCCGTACCGGACGACGACGATCCGCGGCCGGCGCCGGAGTCCGTCGTCCCGGCGTTCCTGCGGCTTCTGGACGAGCGGCCGGCGAGTGGGCGGTACAGCGCTCCTGCCCTGGTGGAGGAGCGATGACGACCGTTGTGAGGGTGCCGGAGGAGCTGTCCGCGCGGGTGCCGGCCGAGCAGCGCGGGCCGGGTCTGGAGCGGGACGCCGTACGGCTGCTGGTGTCGCGCGGGACGGCGGTGTCGCATCACGCCTTCGCCGAGCTGCCGTGCCTGCTGCGGGCCGGGGACCTGCTGGTGGTGAACACCTCTCCCACCCTGGCGGCCGCCGTGGACGGGCGGGTCGGGCACGCGCGCGTGGTGGTGCACTTCTCCACGCGCGGTGACGACGGACGGTGGGCGGTCGAGCTGCGGGAACCGGACGGGAAGGGGACCACACGCGCGCGTGCGGGCACACCTGCGGGGAGTGAGGTGCGGCTGCCCGGGGGCGTACGGCTGGTCCTGGAGGAGCCGCTGAGCGCGCGGGGCGAGCGGCTGCGGTGGGCTCGGGCCTCGGCGGACGTACGGGGGCTGCTGCGGGAGCACGGGCGGCCCATTCGTTACTCCTATACGGAGCGGGACCAGCCGCTGTCCGTGTACCAGACGGTGTTCGCGCTGCCGCCGGCGGACGGGGCGGGGAGTGCGGAGATGCCGAGTGCGGCGCGGCCCTTCACCGCGCGGCTGGTGGCGGAGCTGGTGAGCCGGGGGGTGCAGTTCGCGCCGGTCACCCTGCATACGGGGGTGTCGTCGGCGGAGGCGCACGAGCCGCCGTACGCGGAACGTTTCGCAGTGCCGGAGGCGTCGGCGCGGCTGATCAACAACGTGAAGGCCGGGGACGGGCGGGTGATCGCCGTCGGGACGACCGCCGTACGGGCCGTGGAGTCGGCCGCCGGGGACGACGGGGTGGTGCGGGCGGCCGAGGGGTGGACGGAGCTCGTCGTGACGCCCGAGCGCGGGGTGCGGGTGGTGGACGGGCTGGTGACCGGGCTGCACGAGCCGGAGGCCTCGCATCTGCTGATGCTGGAGGCGGTCGCGGGGCGGGCCGCGGTCGACCGCAGCTACGAGGAGGCGCTGCGCGGGCTCTACCTCTGGCACGAGTTCGGGGACGTGCACCTCATCCTCCCGGAGGAGAGCCCTCACGCAGAGCATTGCGAGAGCAACTCCCGGTGAGATTCATGTGCGGCCGATGTGAGGCGGCACATAGGGCGCACATCACGTACGAACGGACATAGGAGATAAAGAGGCCCCGCCCGAACGGGACAGACGCTCTAGTCTGTCCCGATTTGCCCCTCCGGGCTCCACTACCGGGGATCGTACGTCACACCTTTGCCACAGCATTTTGCGGCCGCTAAGAATGGCTGCCGTCGCTCAGCACCGCGGGTTCCCCCCGCGGTGTTCGTGCAGGAGGAGCCGGTCTCCCCCGCGGACAACGAGCGACCTCCGCGCTATTCGAAGAGGTCCACGCCATGCCCAAGCACACCCACAGTCCCACGCTGACCAAGCACCACAAGATCGCGCTCGCCGGTGTCGCCACGCTCGGCGCCGCCGCCATCGCCTTCTCCGCCGTGCCCAGCAGCGCCGAGACGATCACGTCCGGTGCCCCCGCGACCGCCGCCAAGGCGGCCTACGGCACCGCGCAGATCACGGACGTCACGGGCAAGGTCACCGACCAGCTGGCCCTCCAGAACGTCAAGGTCGAGGCCATCGCCGCCAAGACGAAGGCCTCCGCCCACCAGCTGCACGTGGCTCACCTGAAGAAGGTCCACGCAGCCCACGTGAAGCACGTCCACGCCGCCCACGCGAAGCACGTCCACGCCGCCCACGTGAAGCACGTCGCCGCCGTCAAGAAGGCCGCCGCGAAGCGCGCCGCCCAGCAGGCCGCGAGCCGGTCCGCGCAGCGCCCGCAGATCCAGCAGGTCGCCGCGAAGACCTACGCCAACAACCTCGACGGCTGGATCCGCCAGGCCCTCGACATCATGAACGCCAAGGGCATCCCGGGCTCCTACAGCGGCCTGCACCGCAACATCATGCGGGAGTCCTCCGGCAACCCGAACGCCATCAACAACTGGGACATCAACGCCATCAACGGCATCCCCTCCAAGGGCCTGCTGCAGGTGATCCCGCCGACCTTCGCCACGTACCACGTCTCCGGCACGTCCTGGAACATCTACGACCCGGTCGCCAACATCACCGCCGCCGCCAACTACGCGGCGCACCGGTACGGCTCGATCGACAACGTCAACAGCGCGTACTGAGGCAGGCGCGGACCTCAGCACCGACACGCCGAAGGGCGGCACCCCATTGCGGGTGCCGCCCTTCGGCGTCGTACGGACCGCGCACGCTACTTGCGCATGACCTCGGGCTCGTGGCGGCGCAGGAAGCGGGCCACGAGGAAGGCACAGATCACGCCGAGGGCGATCAGGGCGATCATGTCCAGGGTCCAGGCGCCGGCGGTGTGCGCCCACAGCGGGTCGTCGGGCTTGCCCTTGCCGGGCGGGGCGATCCTGTTGAAGTCCAGGGTGGCGCCCGCGGCGGCGACGGCCCAGCGCGACGGCATCAGGTACGAGAACTGGTTGACGCCGATCGCGCCGTTCAGGGCGAACAGGCAGCCGGTGAAGACGACCTGGATGATCGCGAACATGACCAGCAGCGGCATGGTCTTCTCGGAGGTCTTCACCAGCGCGGACATGACCAGGCCGAACATCATCGAGGTGAAGCCCAGCGCCATGACCGGCAGACAGAGCTCCAGCAGCGTGAGGTGGCCGAAGACCACGCCCTCGTCCGGGATCGTCCGGCTGGCGAAGCCGATGACACCGACCAGCAGGCCCTGCAGGACCGTGACGATGCCGAGCACGAAGACCTTGGACATCAGGTAGGCGGAGCGGGACAGGCCGGTCGCGCGCTCCCGCTCGTAGATGACCCGTTCCTTGATCAGCTCACGGACGGAGTTCGCGGCACCGGCGAAGCAGGCACCGACGGCGAGGATCAGCAGGACCGTGGTGGCCGTGCCGTTCGGGACGGGCTGCTGGGTAGCCGGATTGATCTCCGTGTTGACCAGCAGGTCCTTGCCCGAGTCGATCAGCAGGCTCACCGAGCCGAGGACGAGCGGCAGGATCACCGTCAGAAGCAGGAAGCCCTTGTCGGAGGCGATCACCGACACGTATCGACGCACCAGCGTGCCGAACTGCGACATCCAGCCCTGCGGCTTGCGCGGCTTCATCGCCTGCATCGGAGGCATCTGTACGGACTGTGGAGCGATCGCGTCGATGTCCGCGGCGTACATCTGGTAGTGCTGCGAGCCCTTCCAGCGGCCCGCCCAGTCGTAGTCGCGGTAGTTCTCGAAGGCGGAGAAGACGTCGGCCCAGGTGTCGTAGCCGAAGAAGTTCAGCGCCTCCTCCGGCGGGCCGAAGTAGGCCACCGCGCCGCCCGGCGCCATCACCAGGAGCTTGTCGCACAGCGCCAGCTCGGCCACCGAGTGGGTGACGACGAGGACCGTGCGGCCGTCGTCGGCGAGGCCGCGCAGCAGCTGCATGACATCGCGGTCCATGCCCGGGTCGAGACCCGAGGTGGGCTCGTCGAGGAAGATCAGCGACGGCTTGGTGAGCAGCTCCAGGGCCACCGACACGCGCTTGCGCTGGCCACCGGAGAGGGAGGTGACCTTCTTCTCCTTGTGGATGTCGAGCTTCAGCTCGCGCAGCACCTCGTCTATGCGGGCCTCGCGCTCCTCGGTCGTGGTGTCGGCGGGGAAACGCAGCTTGGCCGCGTACTTGAGGGCCTTCTTGACGGTCAGCTCCTTGTGCAGGATGTCGTCCTGCGGGACCAGACCGATGCGCTGGCGCAGCTCGGCGAACTGCTTGTACAGGTTGCGGTTGTCGTACAGCACCTCGCCCTCGTTGGCGGGGCGGTAGCCGGTGAGCGCCTTCAGCAGGGTCGACTTGCCGGATCCCGACGGGCCGATGACCGCGATCACGGACTTCTCCGGGACGCCGAAGGAGACGTCCTTGAGGATCTGCTTGCCGCCGTCGACCGTGACGGTCAGGTGGCGTGCCGAGAAGGAGACCTCACCGGTGTCGACGAACTCCTCGAGCCGGTCGCCGACGATCCGGAAGGTGGAGTGGCCGACGCCCACGATGTCGTTCGCGTCGAGCAGCGCGCTGCCGCCCTTGGCGATCGGCATGCCGTTGACGTACGTGCCGTTGTGCGAGCCGAGGTCGCGGATCTCCATGCGGCCGCCGGGCGTGGAGTGGAACTCGGCGTGGTGCCGCGAGACCTGCAGGTCGGAGACGACCAGCTCGTTGTCCAGCGCACGGCCGATGCGCATCACGCGACCGATGGAGAACTGGTGGAACGTGGTCGGGCTGCGGTCGCCGTAGACCGGCGGCGCCCCCGCGCCGCCACCGGAGGCCATCGCCGGGGCGCCCTGCTGCTGCGGGATCACCGGCGGGGCCTGCTGCCAGCCCTGTTGCGGAGCCGCCGGCTGCGCGGCCGACTGCTGCGGAGCCGCCGGCTGGGACCAGCCCGCGCCGCCCGCGCCCTGCGCCGCGAGCGGCTGCTGCTGGGGCGTCGGCTGGGCGACGGCGGCCGCGGCGCCGGAGAGGCTCAGGCGCGGTCCGTCGTTCGCGTTGCCGAGATGGACGGCCGAGCCCGGGCCGATCTCCGATCGCTGGACCCGCTGACTCTGCACGAAGGTGCCGTTTGTACTGCCGTGGTCCTCGATGGCCCAACTGCGGCCGTCGAAGCTGATCGTGGCGTGCCGCCAGGAGACCCTGGCGTCGTCGAACACGATGTCCCCCTGCGGATCGCGTCCGAGGGTGTATGACCTGGACGGATCGAGCGTCCAGGTGCGTCCGTTTGATTCCAGTACGAGTTCCGGCACTCCAAGCCCCATGAGTAGTCCCCCGAGTTACCCCCATCACAGGGAGTCTAGGGATGTCGAACATCGTCGGGAACTATTTCAGGCTCGGCCCTCTGACCGAAAGCCGGGCCTTGTCGAGGCCTCTTACGAGCGCTTCAACTCTTTCCGTTGACGGGGTTGAAACCGGGCCGGAGAGTGGTAATCCACGCGAGGGGGACAAGCGCGACGGAGTGGTCCGGTGCGTCTGCGGATCGGGGGGTCTGCCATGAGTGCTGGTGCGGCTGGTACGGGAGTCGAGCGCGCGAGGCACGGCGTGCGGTTGCCGTGGGCGGACATCCTGTTGTCCGCGATCGCCGCCGTGAGCTGGGCGTTGATCGGTATGGCGGGTACGGCGGCGCTGGGCCTGCATCTGCTGCGGGCCGACGCGGCGGGCTCACTGGGCCCGATGACCGCGGCCGTTGTGGCGCTCGGGGCGGGTGGTTCGGTCACCCCGGACGGAGATCTGTCCGCTTTCGGCCTGAAGGGAGCGGAGGCCACCACGGCCATCGAGATCACGCCACTGGGGGTGAGCCTGGTCGGTGCGCTGCTTTTGTCATGGTTCTTCTTACGGTCCCTGCGCACGGCCGGAGTTGTGATCGCCCCGGCGGAACTGCTGGCCCGCGCGGGCTCGGTGGTGGTGCTGTTCGTGGCGACGCTGGGCGGACTGGCCTGGGCGGGGCACTCCGTGGTGACGATCGACGGCGGTGCGCTCGGCCTGGACAAGCTGCCGGGGGGAGGGAGCGGCGGCGGGCTGAAGATCCCCGGCATCGGTGACATCGGCGGGCTGCTGCCGGACCGCCTCGGCGACCTCGTGAACGCGAACGCGGCGGTCGGCTTCAGCGTGGACACGGCGGCGACCCTGCTCGGCGGTCTCGGCTGGGCGGTGGGCATCCTGCTGATCGCCCTGCTGGCCTCCCGCCGGACTCCGCTGCCGCGCGGCTGGGAGGCGGTGCACCGGGTGGTACGGCCGGCGGCCTCGGCGCTGGTGACGGTACTGCTGGTGGCCGTGGCGGCCGGCTGGGCGGCGGCTGCCTTCGCGGCGATCGGCGACCCGCACCCGGCCCGGATCCTGGGCGCGGCGCTGCTGGGCGCCCCGAACGGCGTCTGGCTGGGTATCCCGATCGGCCTCTTCGTCCCCTTCGACGGCAGGGCCACGGGCGTCCTGACCATGTTCCTGCCGCACCCCCTCGACGAACTCCTGAACTCGAAGTCCGACCAGTCGGTGACCCTGGGCCACCTGGCCGGCCTGGACGGACGGGTGTGGCTGCTGGGGGTCGCGGCGGCGCTGCTGATGCTGCTGGCCGGGGTGTTCACGGCGGTCCGGACCCCGGTGACCGGGACTCCGGCGGGACGCAGGGCCGGCTCGGCCGGGGCGGGGGGCACCGGCGGGCCGGGCTCGCGCTCCGGCGCCCTCGGTTTCGCCGGGCGGTGTGCCGTGCGGCTGGGAATCGCCACCGCGCTCACGCTGCCGTTGCTGGCCTGGCTGACGGATGTGTCGGTGGACGCCTCGCTGTCGGTGCTGGGCTTCGACGCGTTCGGCGCGGGGATCCAACTGCACGGGCAACCGGGTATGGCGTTGCTGCTCGGAGCGGTCTGGGGTGCGGCGGCGGGGGCCGCGGGGGCGCTGCTGGCGTGGGTGACCGGCGCGGCCGGGTCGCGTGCGGCCCCACTGGCACTGGGTGACGCGGGGCACGGCGGGGCCGGCGGCGGGCCTGCCCATCAGGGGGCCGGTGGCGCTCCGGAACGGGTCGGGAGCGAGGCGGGCCCCTATGCGCCGGGGACCCCGTACCGTCCGCCGAACCCGAACACGAACCCTTATCTCCGGGTACCGGAGGAGCTGCGGGAGTCAGGGGGCCGCCGGGGGTCCTGGTCCGGTGGAGCGCAGCGGGCGGCACCGTCGAGTAGTCCCGCCGTCCCGGGCCGTCGGCCGCCGGGCGCACCGCCCCCCGCGGGCGGCGGGCCGCGCGCCGGCGGGCCGCGGGCCCCGGGGGGGGGCCGGGCCGGGGGGAGGGGGGGCCCCTCCGCCCCCCCCCCCCCCCGTTCCGGCGG
>NZ_JAGXJL010000100.1:16859-17163 GCF_019091475.1 Streptomyces sp. GbtcB6
GGGCGGGGGGGGCGGGGGCCGGCGGGGGGCGCCCCGCGGGCGGGCCCCCCCCCGCGGGGGCCGGCGCCCCCGGGCCCCCCCCCCCGGGGCGACCGCCGCCCGGCGCGCCGACGGCCGACGGGCACCGGAGGAGAGCCGGCCGGGTGGCAGCGGGGACCGCTCCGACGCACCGCCACCCGGTTCGGGCGATGTGTACGGCGCTCCCACCATGGCCCGGCCGGTCGACCCGCCGCCCCGCTCCTCGCGGCCCCGGCCGGGCGCGCGGCGGCCCGACGGGTCCCAGGGCGGTCCGAGCGCCGGGCCA
>NZ_JAGXJL010000101.1:0-16373 GCF_019091475.1 Streptomyces sp. GbtcB6
CTCCTCGCCGGTGGCGACGGGCGGTACGACGGGCGGCACGGGGGCCGCCGTGGCCCGCTCGGGTGCGGCACCGGCCGGGCGGAAGCGCGGCCGCAGCACACGGCCGGACTGGGCGGAACCGTCCGCGGCGGCGGCCGGGCCGGAAGCCGTCCTGGTGCCGTGGAACCGGCCGCCGGTCACGGTACCGAGGCCGGCGCCCTCCTGGGCACCGGCGGTCCCGGCGGTCCCGGTCTTCGCGGTCACGGCGTGCGCGGCCCTGGCCGTCTGGCCGGCCGAGACGAGCGCCGAGGCCGCGGCGCCGCCGAGGTCGCCGTCGTTCAGGGGCAGCGCGATCGCCCGTCGTATGGACCGGGCCTCGGAGACGGTGGAGCCGGCGGCGGGCGGCGAACCGCCCACCGGATGTTCGGTGGCCATCTGTCCTCCTCAATCGTCATTCGCGGGGGGCGACACGAGAGGGCCGCCGCCTCGCCCGAGGCGGCGGCCGCACTCGCCGTCATCCAGGTGGCGGGCGGCATCCGTCCGAGGACCGGCCTCCAGGACGTGTCGGTGCCGCCGGGCACCGACAGGGGTTGCCCGCCATGGATGACTCGTCGGAACAAGGTGCGTGGGCGGGCCATACGGCACGCTCTGCCATTCTTCGCCCCGCTCCGGGCCCCGCACACCCGGCGGACCGTTCCTTGCCTGATGAGCGGGAGGTTCTGCCCCATCGGGAAACCGGGCGAGCGGGCCCGGCTCAGGCGTCGGGCGCAGGCAGGCCGAGGACGCCGGTGCACCGTTCGGGCCACGGCCCGCCGCCGGGTGGCGCCGTGGCCAGGTCGGCGAGGGCGAGCAGGCGTTTCAGCACGGAGGCGTCGGCGTCGTCGAGGCGGCCCGGGGCGGACGGCGGCGCGGACTCCGGGAGTTCGCGCAGCAGCACCACGGTCGCCCCCGCGCGCCGCACGCTCTGCAGGACCCGCAGACGGGTGCCGGGGGCGAACAGCACCTCCCCGGCCGGGACACCGGTACCGATACCGGTACCGATACCGGTACCGGCGGCGGGATCCGAGTCGCCCGAGGCGCCGGGGCCCGCCTCCGGTTCGGTCAGCACGGCGGCTGCCTTGCGGCCGGTCATGGACCAGATCAGGTAGTGGTCGGCGGGCACGGACGGGTACGACTTGTCGAAGGCGACCGCACCCACCGGCACCGCCTCGCCCAACTCCTCGCCGGGCAGCAGCAGTTCGGCCCGCTCGCCGAACGGCCCGCCGGCCGACCGCACGGCCGCGCCGCGGTACGAGGGCAGCCGGCGCAGGCCCGAGGTCACACAGCCGAGCAGGGGGAGCAGCTCGGTGCCGCCCGCCTCCAGGGATTCCAGCAGGGCGCGGTGGGCACCGGCGTCCGCCGTCAGGTACGAGTGCAGCGCGGCGAGATCGGCGGCGGCCTCCTCCGGGTGCTCGCTGTCGCGCAGGGCCGGCAACCGGGTCAGCGCACGCGTCACCGCGCCGCCGTGGTGGTCCCACCGCTCGCCCAGGTACGTCCGTACGGCGTCGCGTTCGGCCTCGGAACTGCGGTGCGACGGGCGGACGGGCAGCCAGGCCACCGACCGCAGCCCCGGACCGTCCGGACCGGCGCCGGCCCGCTCCGGTGCGGTGCCGCCGGAATCGGCCGCCGCCGGGGGTTCCGTGTGCGGCGGGGCCGAGCTCATCAGCCCGGCCATCGGGGCCATCGGGGCCATCGGCAGGCCGAGTTCCTCTTCGGTGACCGCGGCGAGTCCGGCGAGTCCGGCGACGGTGTCCGTGCCGGTGTCCCGCGCGGCGGGTGGCAGCGGAGGCCACGGCGCCCGCTCGGCGGCGGGCACCTGACCCGCGGGCGGCCAGCCGGACCCGGCGGCCTCCGGGGCCGCGGGCTCCGCCAACGGTGCTCCCGCCATCGAGGGTTCTGCCACCGCGGGTTCTGCCACCGCGGGTTCTGCCACCGAGGGTTCCGGCACCGACGGTTCCGTGACCGGCTGCTCGGCTCCGGACCGGGGCGGTTCAGCGGTCTCGGGTGATTCGAGGACAGGAGCATGGCGGACGGCATCCGGGCCGTCCGGAGCCGCACCGGACGGCACCCTGCCGGTGACCGGTTCCCCGGTCGACGACCCGTCACCCAGGCGTACGGAGCGGGGACCGCCCCCGGTGCCCTCGGCGGAACGGCGGACTCCCAGTGCGGCGGCCGACGCCGTACCGCTCTCTCCTCCCGCGGGACCAACGGCGGAAGCGGTCCGCGGGCCGGCCGGCGTACCGTCGCCGCTCCCGCCGGGGTCCGCCCCGACGACGCCCAACGGCGTGGCGGGAGCGGGCGGCGCGGACACGAGGGTCGTCGGATCGGGAACGGGCGGCGCGTACCCACCCCGCGCGGGCGCCGCCGGGACGGCCCCCTGCGTGACCGGTTCCCCTGCCACGGCCCCCTCCGTGACCGGTTCTCCGGCCGTTCCCCGGAGCAGGCCGGTCGCCTCGCCCTCGGTGCCGCCCGCCGGACCCCCGGCGCCCGTCGTACCCGTACGCCCCCTCCGGCGCACACCCGTACCCGTACCCGTACCTGTACCGCCCGTCGCCGTGACGCCCCTGCTCCCCGGTACCGCCGCTGCCGTCCCCGTCGGCTGCTGGGCCTGTGAGGTCAGTGCCAGGTCGTGGCGGACGGCGAGGCGGCGCAGTGCGCGCAGGGTCCCCGGGGTGGGGTCGCCGAGCAGCTGGATCAGGGTGTGGGTGCGGATGTCGTCCTGGAGCGAGCCGAGCAGGTGCTCCAGCGGGGCCAGCAGGGAGTCGTCCAGGGTGCGGCCGGGGACGCCGATGTCGACGGTCATCACCTCGGCCCGGACCGCCCGGTTCGCCGACGCCGCGGGCAGCCGGGTGCCCTGCGGGCCGATCCACAGGCCCGCGCGGGTCACGGTGACCTGCCACTCCCGGTCGAGCAGCAGGGTGCCGGTCTCGGCGGCGGGGCTCAGCCCGCCGATCGGGGCCCGCCAGGTGCCGATGCGGGGGGCCGGGGGCGCCGCCGCGCCGTCGGCGGGACGGCAGGTGACGGTCCGGATGTACGGCTGCCAGGAGGGGTTGCCCGCCGCGTCGAGCAGCACCGTACGGGCCGTACCGCCGTGTCCCGGTCCGCCCGGTCCGCCCGGTCCGCCCCACGGCGAGCCGCCGTCGCCCCGGGACCGGCCGGCCGCGCGCGGTTCGTCCAGCAGCAGCGGCAGGCCGCCCGCGACCTGCACCTCCGTGCCGAGCAGGTCGGCGACCTCCTGGCCGACGGCGAGCAGGTCGCCGCCGTCGCAGGAGACCAGGCGCACGGTGGAGCGGACCGGCGCGGGCAGCGCGGCCAGCGTGTCGGCGAGGGCGTCGGCGGGCACCGGCGCGGTGCCGGTGGTGTCCACCAGCAGCACCGGGCCGTCGGGGTCCACGGGCAGGGCGTACCGGATCGCGTCGGCGCCCTCGGCCGGTGCCTCGGCCGGCTGGATCAGCAGGCCCGCGGGGATGTGCTCGATCACGCAGCCCGGTGCGGTGTTGGGGGCCACCCGGTCCAGCGCGCTCTGCCAGCCGGGCTCGGGGTGGCGCGGGCCGAGGCCGCGGGGCTGCCGGGCGGGGGAGAACTGCCACCAGCCGCCGGCCGCGTCCGGCAGGTCGGGCGCGAACAGGGTGCCGCCCGGCACCACCATGGCCACACCGGCCGGGGCCAGTACGTCCAGCCCCCACCGGTCGGCGATCCGGCGGGCCGGGCTGGGGCGTTCGGGTATGTCGACGGCGCCGCCGGACATCACCATCCGCAGCAGTGTCGTACCGGCGGCCCGGCACTCCTCCAGCGCGGGTTCCAGCAGGTCGCTCAGGGCGTCGGTGTCGTCGAAGCCGGCGCCGACCAGCACGGTGGCCGTGCCGGGGAAGGCGCCGGCGCCGGTGACCGCGTCCAGCGCCCGGGCCGCGTCGGCCAGTTGCTCGGGGACCGGGCCGGCCGCGTGCACGGCGTACACGCCCTTCGCGCCGGTCAGGCGCAGCGGGCCGCCCTGGCGGGACTTGGAAGACCGGTGCAAGACGTCAACTCGATTCTCAACGTTGTTTTCCGGCGACTTAGTGGCCTCGACTCCGGGAATATACTGCCCGCGAATACGAGTGCAGAAGCGTCCGTCGTTTTCGAGCGACAGCGCGCGATCGCGGAGACAAACAGCGCCTGGAATGTCACGGACCCGGTCCGGGAGTTCGGCGACGGGAACCTCCGGTGTTCCGGAGAATTCCGGAGCGCGCGAGCACAGCATGGCGAAGACAGCGGGAGGCGGCATGGCCGACAGCCGTATACGAGGTTTCCGGTGCACCGGAGGTACGGCGCTCGCCGCCGCCCTGCTGTGCTGCGCCACCGGAACCGCCGTCGCGGACGGTACGCCGAGCCCGCTGCCCTCCGCCGGTGCCGGCACCGCGCCCGCGCTGCGGCTCCCGGTCGTACCGGCCCGCCTCGACCTCACCCGGGCGTCCTGCACCAAGCCGTCCGGCACGGTGACGACCGAGGTGCCGTGGGCGCAGCAGAACCTGGAGCTGACCCGCGCCCACCAGCTGACCCGGGGCGCCGGGGTGACGGTCGCGGTCGTGGACACCGGGGTGTCGGCCGCCTCCTCCGGGCTGTCCGGCCGGGTGAGGGGGCTGGGGGCGGGGGCGACGCAGGACTGTGTCGGGCACGGCACGTTCGTCGCCGGGATCATCGCCGCGGCACCGCGCACCGGGAGCGGTTTCAGCGGGGTCGCGCCCGACGCGCGGATCCTCGCGGTCCGCGGCACCGGCACGGACGGCACACCGGACGAGGCACGGGTGGCCGCGGGGATACGCGCGGCGACCGACGCCGGCGCCGGCGTCGTCGACGTGTCGCAGTCCTTCCCGAGCGGCACGGCCGCGCTGAACTCGGCGCTGGAGTACGCCGCGAGACACGACGTGCTGGTGGTCGCCGCGGGTGTCCCGGACACGCTCACCGCCACCTCGACGGGCAGCGGCGACCAGCGGCCGACCGTCGCGTACTGGCCGGCCACCCGGCCGGAGGTGCTGTCGGTGGTGGACCTGGACATCGACGGCGCCCGGCCGGACGGCGCGGTGGACCCGGCCCGCGCCGACCTCGCGGCCCCCGGGCAGGGGATCACCGGCATCGGGCCGTCCGGCAAGGGGAGTTATCTGGCCAACGGGCCCTCGGTGGCGGCCGCGTTCGTCGCCGGTGCCGCCGCCCTCGTCCGGGCCTACCACCCGGACCTCACCGCCGCCGAGGTACGGACCCGGCTGGTCGCGGGCGCCTACCCGGGCGAGGTGCCGCGCCTGAATCCGTACGGCGCGCTGTCCGCGGTGCTGCCCACGACCGAGCCGTCGGCGAGCACGGCGGCCTCGCACGCGATCCGTCTCACCCCGGTCACCGAGGACCCGGCCCCGGCCCGCCGCGCCTACACCGTCCTGGCGGCGTCCGGCACCGCGGCGGCCGTCCTGACCGCGACGGCCCTCCTGGCCAGGCGCCGCCGCCGCGACCGTACGACGACGGCCGGCGCCTGACGCGGCGCCTGACCCGGTACCGGGCGCGGGCCCGGTACCGCGCCCGCGCCCGGTGTCACAACAGCCCCGGCTCCCGCTCCTCCGCCGTCTCCAGCAGCGCCGTCTGCACCTGGAGCGTGCGCCGCCGGGTGATGTACAGGCCGCGCCCCGGAGGCAGGATGCGGGGCTTGACGTTGTTGAAGAGGTAGCCCTCCGCGGGCGGGCAGGACATCAGCAGGCCGGGGGAGTTGGTCTCCAGCATGCGGCGGACCAGCTGGTCGTTGATGCCGCGCATGGCGCCCGCCGCGGCCCGGGCCACCACCATGTGGAAGCCGGTCTCGTAGCCGAGCGGCAGATGTTCGAGGAGGGGCTCGAAGGGGGTGCGCATCGGCGCCGCGACCAGGTCGTAGTCGTCGACCAGGACGAACAGCCGGGGCCCCTTCCACCAGTCGGCCAGGCGCATCCGGGCGGGGGAGATGTCCTGCCCCGGCGTACGGGTCTTGAGCGCGCGGGCGACGCCGTCGACCAGTTCCCGGAGCTGGTCGACGGAGACGGCGTGGCCGAGCCGGTACTCCTCGGGCACCGCCTCGATGAGGTTCCGGCGGAAGTCGACCACCAGGATCCGGGCCTCGGCGGGCGTGAACCGCTCGGTGATGTTCTTCGCGACCAGCCGCAGCAGGTTGGTCTTGCCGCTCTCGGTGTCGCCGAAGGCCACCAGGTGCGGGGACTCGGCGAAGTCGTGCGAGAACGTGGCGAGTTCGGTCTCCTCGACACCGATCGGCATCCGGAATCGCCGTACCGCCGCGACGGCACCGGCGGCACCGGCCCCGCCGGATCCGGCGGGTGCCGGCACGAACTCCGGCAGCTCCTTCGCACTGAGCAGGGTCGGCAGCATCCGCACCGGCGGCGCGGCCGGCCCCGACCAGTTCTCGGCGACCGCCGACACCAGGTCCCCGACGCCGTCGGCGAGGTCGGCGGCGCCGGTCACGCCGTCGATCCGGGGGAGGGCCGCCAGGAAGTGCAGCTTGGAGTCGATGGTCAGGCCGCGTCCCGGCGAGCGGGGCACGGTGCCGGCCCGCCGGATGTCGACCATGGAGTCCAGCGGGTCGCCCATGCGCAGTTCGAGGCGGGTCGCGGACTGGTCCCGGACGGCCGCCGACAGCTCCACCCAGCGGGCGGTGGTGGTCATCAGGTGGATGCCGTAGCTGAGGCCGCTGGTGGCGATCTGGTTGATGACCGGCAGATGGTCCTGGAAGTCCTGGCGGACCGTGGACCAGCCGTCGATGACCAGGAACACGTCGCCGTGCGGCTCGTCGGCGAACTCGCCCGCGGCCCGGCGCCGGCGCAGCGTGGCCATGGAGTCGATGCCGTGGTCGAGGAAGAGCCGCTCGCGGCGCGCCAGCAGCGAGGTGACCTCGGCGATCGTACGGCCGATCCGCTCGGTGTCCAGCCGGGCCGCGACCCCGCCGACATGCGGCAGCCCGGCCAGCGCGGTGAGCGTGCCGCCGCCGAAGTCCAGGCAGTAGAACTGCACTTCGCGCGGGGTGTGGGTGAGGCTGAGCGCGGCGATCAGGTTGCGCAGCAGGGTGGACTTGCCGCTCTGCGGGCCGCCCGCGATCGCCACATGGCCGCCGGCCGCGGACAGGTCGACGGTGAGCAGGTCGCGCTGCTGCTCGAAGGGCTTGTCGATGATGCCGACCGGGACGGTGAGCCGGCCGCGCTTCGGCCAGTCGGCGGTGGTGAGGCCGAGGTCCGGGTCGGGGGTGAGCGGCGGCAGCAACTGGTCGAGCGTGGGCGGCTGGTCGAGCGGCGGCAGCCACACCTGGTGGGCCGGCGGCCCGGCGTCCCGCAGCCGCCCGATGGCCACCGAGAGGAGCGAGTCGGCCCCGCCCTCCGGTTCGCTGACATTCGGGTCCCGGGCCGGCTCCGGGGCGGCCGGGACGGGCACCGGCGCCTGCCGGGCCGCGACGTACTCGCCGGTCCACGGCACCACCTGCCGGGCCAGCTGCTCCTGGGCGAGCGCGCCGGAGCGCTGCCGGTAGGTGCCGGAGACGTACGCCGCCCGGAACCGGGTCAGCGCCTCGACACCGCTCTTCAGGAAGCCGCTGCCGGGCTGCGGCGGCAGCTCGTAGGCGTCCGGGACGCCGAGCACCCCGCGCGACTCCATGGCGGAGAAGGTACGCAGCCCGATCCGGTACGACAGATGGCCCTCCAGCTGGTGCATCCGGCCCTCGTCCAGGCGCTGCGAGGCCAGCAGCAGATGCACCCCGAGGGACCGGCCGAGCCGTCCGATCATCACGAACAGGTCCATGAACTCCCGGTGCGCGGCAAGCAGTTCGCTGAACTCGTCGACGACCACGAAGAGGCTCGGCAGCGGGGCCAGCGGGGTGCCGGCGGCGCGCGCCCGCTCGTACTCCAGGGCGGAGCTGTAGTTCCCGGCCGCGCGCAGCAGTTCCTGGCGGCGGATCATCTCGCCGTGCAGGGCGTCCTGCATCCGGGAGACCAGCGCGGCCTCCCCGGCCAGGTTGGTGATCACCGCGGAGGTGTGCGGGAGTTCGTCCAGGCCGAGGAAGGTGGCGCCGCCCTTGAAGTCGACGAGGACGAAGTTGAGCGTCTCGGAGGAGTGGGTGAGGGCGAGGCCCAGGACGAGGGTGCGCAGCAGTTCGCTCTTGCCGGAGCCGGTGGCGCCGATCAGCATGCCGTGCGGGCCCATGCCGCCCTGTGCGGACTCCTTGATGTCCAGCTCCACCGGGCGCCCGTCGGCGCCGACCGCGACCGGCACCTTCAGCCGCCCCGACTCGGCGCCGGCCGCCCGGCGCTGCCAGTAGCCGGCCGGGTCGTGGCGGTGCAGGTCGGGGATGCCGAGCAGGCTGGTGAGCTGGATGTCGGACTCCAGCGGGCGGGTCTCCTCGGCGAGTTCGCCGGTGCGCATCGGGGCGAGGAGGGCCGCGACCGAACGGGCCGCGGCCGGGCCGAGCGCGTCGGCGCGGCCCAGCGGGGTGGTCGCCTCCTTGCGGTTGCGGTCGGTGCGCACCAACGCGAGCTCGCCGTCGGCCAGTTCGAGCCGCAGCACGGTGCGGCCGGGCCGCCAGGCGAGCGTCCCGGACAGGTCGAGGACGACGGTGTTGCGGAAGCCCGCCCGGTCGAAACGGTGGCCGCCCGGCAGCCGCCCGCCGTCGAGGACGACGACCGTGAACGGCTCCTCCCGGCCGGGCACCGCGGCCGCGTCGAACGGCGGCCGCTCGGCGAAGTCCGCGCCCAGCAGCTCCTCCAGCTCGTCGGCGGTGGCCGCGATCAGCCGGGCCGGGCCTGCCGCGTCGGTCTCATGGGGATGCAGGCTGTGCGGCAGCCACTTCGCCCAGTCCCAGTCGGCGCGCCGCTCGGCCGACACACAGAACGCGACGACCATGTCCTGAGGGGCATGCATCACCGCCAGTTGGGCAATCATGGCCCGCGCGGTGCCGAGCACCTGCGCCCGGTCGCCGCGGACCAGCACCCGGGCCCAGGTCCGCAGGAACACCGCGATCGGCTGCTCGGGCACCGTGGAGTAGGCGTTGATGAAGGCGCGCAGCGCGTGCGCGGTCAGCGGGTCCAGGTCGGACACCGGCCGGCTCGCCGTGGTGGTCAGCCGCAGCCCCAGCCGCTGGTCGCCGACGGCCAGCCTGACCTCGGCGAAGTCCTCGTCACCGGCCCGGCGTTCCCACAGCCGCGGACTGCGGGCGAAGCTCCACAGCGCCGCCGGGTCGGGATGCCGCCAGGCCAGCGCGCCCTGCTGCTCCGCCACCGCCCGGCGCACCCGGCGCCGTACCCCCGCCAGATAGCGCAGGTAGTCCCGGCGGGCACCCCGGAGCTTGTGCTTGCGTTCGGCGCCGGAGCGCATCAACTGGCCGCCCAGCATGGTGCCCATGGCGATCACCATCACACCGACGACGACATAGGTGACGGGGCTGGAGGCGGAGCCGGGCCGGGTGTAGAGCAGCACCATGGCGCCGGACATCATGGCCATCGGCAGATATGTCATCAGCCCGCTGCCGCCCGGGGCCTGCTCGGCAACCGTCGGCGGCTCCTGGAGGGCGAGGTCGCCCGTGGGCATCTCGGGGCCGCTGCGCCGCGCCGACCTGCGGAAATACACCACACTCAAGGAAACGTCACCTCTGGCTCGGGAACGGACCGGCTGCACGGGCCGACTGGCATGTGTCGTACACCGGGTGGCGGGCGGGCGGTGCACCGGCCGGAACACACCAGGTTGACAGGACACCCGGGTGCACCGCACTGTCGACAACGCCCTCACGGGGACATCGGTCCCCCGGCATCACCTCCGCAGTATCACCTCCGCGGCACACACAGCACATGACCTCAGGCCGTCCTCAGACATGTCCGGGCGACTTCATGTGCGAACGAACCCACCTTCTGAACGAAAGGGCAGACGACCCCGATGAGCGAGAGTCCGGTGGCGGCCTTGCCTGGTACAACCGGTGTGTGCCGACTGACAGTTCGGGCGCCGGAGAAGTCGCTCGACCTCGCCGTGCCGGCCGACATCCCGGTGGCGGACCTGCTGCCGGTGATCGTCGGCTACGCCGGGGACGACCTGCACGAGGCCGGACTCGAACACGGCGGCTGGGCACTGCAGCGCATCGGCGGCGCCCCCCTGGACCCGGAGGGCACCCTGCAGTCGCTCGAACTGCACGACGGAGACGTGGTGTTGCTGCGCCCGGCGACCGAGGCGCTGCCGCCGGTCCGGTTCGACAACCTGGTGGACGGTGTCGCGGCGACCGTCCGCGGGCTGCCCAACGCCTGGTCGCCCACGGTCAGCCGGTGGGCCCTGCGGTCCGTCCTCGCCGCGGTGCTGCTGGGCGCGCTCACGGTGCTCGCGCTGTCCGGCGGCGACCGCGTCGGCCGGGCCGCGGTGTGCGCCGCGGCGACCCTGCTCCTGCTGGCCGGTGCCGGGGCCGCGGCCCGGGTGCTCGACGACGTGCCGAGCGCGGTCCTGCTGGGCCTGGCCACCGGCCCGTTCGCGGCCCTCGGCGGCGCCCTGCTGGTGGGCGGTACGGCCGACGCCCACGCGGGCGGCGCCCGCTGGCTGGCCGGCGCGGCGGCCTGGGGCATCTGCACGGCGCTCGCGATGACCGTCGTCGCCACGCTCCCGGTGGCCTTCGCGCCGAGCGTGCTGGTCGCGGTCGCCGGAGTGCTGGGCGGCGCCCTGATGCTGTCGACGGACGCGGGCGTCGACGGCGCCGCGGCCGGGGTGGCCGTACCCGTGATGGTCTTCGGGGCCTTCGTCCCCATGATCTCGTTCTCCCTCTCCGGGCTGCGGCTGCCCCCGCTGCCGGCCAACGCCGAGCAGCTGCAGGAGGGCATCGACCCGTACCCCAGCGCGGAGCTGACCGCCCGTACCGCGGCCACCGACCAGTGGATGACCGGCCTGTACCTCGCCGCCGGGCTGGTCTGCGCCGGCTGCTTCGCCGGACTCGCCCGGCACCCGCAGGCCCCGCAACTGCTCACCGGCGGCCTGCTGTCCGCGCTGCTCCTGCTGCACGGCCGCAACCTCGGCAACGCCTGGCAGCGCCTCGCGCTGGTGGTGCCCGGCGCGCTCGGCGCGGTGCTGCTGACCGTGTGCGCGGCCCTGCACCTCGGCGCGAACGGGCAGCTGACGGCGGTGGCGATACTGCTGGCCGGGGTGGTGGTCGCGGTCGTGCTGTGGTCGGTGCCGGGCCGCCGGCTGCTGCCGTACTGGGGCCGGGCCGGAGACCTGGCGCAGTCCGCGGCGGCGATCGGGCTGCTGCCGGCGGTGCTGTGGGTGCTGGACGTGTACGCGGACCTGCGCGGGATCAAGGGCTGAGGGCGGGACAGGGACCATGCAGACCCGGCGCGAGCAAGTACAGGCGCACCGCTTCGTCGTCTCCCGGCTGACCACCGGCCTGATGCGCACCGACCCCGACGCCCTGGAGAGCCCCAACCGCCGGACCAACCGCGGCCTGGCCGTCGGCGGCGGCCTCGGCGCGGTGGCGGCCATCGGCTTCCTGGTCTTCGGCTTCATCTCCCCGGGCGGCTCCACCGCCTGGCAGGACGGCAAGACGCTCGTCGTGGAGAGCGGCACCGGCAACCGCTACCTCTACGACGGTTCGCTGCGCCCGGTCCGCAACTACGCCTCCGCCCGGCTGATCGTCGGCACCGGCCTGAGCACCCGCACGGTCCCCGCCGCCTCGCTCGCCGGCACGCCCCGCGGCAGCGCGGTGGGCATCCCGGGCGCCCCCGACACGCTGCCGGCCGCGGACCGTCTCGACACCGGCCGCTGGGAGGTGTGCGCCTCGACCCGCACCACGGGCAGCAGCGCGCACACCCCGGCCACCACCCTGGTCGTGGACGGCGCGACCGCCGGCGCCGGGCTGGCCGCCGGCCAGGCACTGCTGGTCAGCGGCCCGGACCATACCGACTACCTGGTGTGGCGCGGCAACCGCTACCGGCTGGCGTCCGGCACCGCCACCGCCGAGGCGCTCGGCTACGGCGCCACCGACCCGCTGCCGGTCTCGGCGGCCTTCCTGGACGCGCTGCCGGCCGGCGCCGACCTGGCCCCGCCGGCCGTCACCGGCCAGGGCACCGCGGGACCCGCGCTGGACGGCCGCAAGACCCGCGTCGGCCAGGTCTTCGTGGTCCGCACCCCCGGCTCCACCGAGCGCTACTACCTGCTCCTGCGCACCGGCCTGGTCCCGCTCACCGCCACCCAGGCGGCCCTGTCGCTCAGCGGCCCCGGAGTCCGCGAGAAGGCCTACGGCGGTGCCGCACCGGTCGCCGTCGCCATCACCGCCGACGCACTCAACGGGGTCCTGGTGCAAGGCGATTCGGACGTCGAGACGGCCGGCCGCGCGCTGCCGGCCACCCCGCCTGCGCTGCTGCCGGTGAGCCAGACCCAGGCGGCCTGCGTACGGCTGCGGGCGGCCGGCGGCACGACCGCCACGGGAACCGGCACCGGTGCGGGTGTCGGTGTCGGCGTCGCCGTGATCGACGCGGGCGCGCTGCCCGCCCATGCGAAGACCCCGGCCGGCACCGCCTGCCTGCCGGTGGACTCCGTGGCCGTACCCCCGGACGGCGGCAGCCTGGTCCGGGCGCTGGGAGCCGGCGGCGGCCAGGTCGGGAACACCACCTACCTGGTCACCGAGACCGGCATGAAGTACCTGGTCCCGTCGGCCGCGGCGGCCCAGGACCTCGGCTACGACCTGTCCGCCGCCCGCGGCCTGCCCTCCGCGCTGCTGGCCATGCTGCCGACCGGCCCCGACCTGTCCCCGCAGAGCGCGATCGCCGGGGAGGCGACGGCCGGCACCGCACCGGGCTGCGCCGCACGCTGACGGACCCGGCCGTCCCCGCCGACCCGTGCCCAACTCCCGTGCCCCGAAAGGCACTAGAGAGCGTCAAATCGACACAGAGGGGCGTAAGTTTCATTGGGTCATTTGACGTAAGCCGGTGACTCACCGGAGCCATAAAGTGCCGAACGTGCCTGAGAACCAAGCAGATGGAATGTGCGACGCGCTGAGCGTTCCGGTCTCCGTCGTCCTGAGGGCGAGCGACGCGATCCTGGAACACGCCACCGGCGCCTACCTGCAGTCGAGCGCACGCGTGAAACTCCTGGCCGCGCAGGGGCTGCCCGACGCGGACGTGTCCGTCCTCCTGCTGAGCGCCGTGGACGACCACTGGATCAGGGTCATGCGGCAGGACGCCGCCCGCGCCCCCGGCACACCCGTCCCGGTCGTGATGATCGCCGACCGGATCACCGAGCGGCAGCTCTCGCTGGCCGTCGAGTACGGACTGACCAGCTTCCTGTACCGGGGCGACCTGAACCTCGACCGGCTGGTCGACGCCGTCGTCGAGGCCGGCGCCGGGCGCTGCCGGATGCCCGAGGACCTGGTGGCCCACCTGATCGCCGAACTGGGCAACCAGCAGCGGCAGCAGACCCTCACCGACCTGTCCCGCAAGGACGGCCTGCTGGTCCGGGAGATCGAGGTGCTCCGCATGCTCTCCGAGGGCATGAACACGGTCGAGATAGCGGACAAGATGAGCTACTCGGAACGCACCATCAAGGGCATCATCCACGAGGCCGTGAAGAGGCTGCGGGTCAGGAACAGAACCCAGGCCGTGGCGTACGCGATCCGGACCGGCATCTTCTGACCCGGACCGGCATCTTCTGAACCCGGCCCGAAGCAGGAAACACCTGCGAAACGGGACGTTCCTAGACTCCGGGACGTGCGCCTGACAGTGCTTGACGCCCCCACCGAGTGGAGCCGGTTCGCCGAGGGCTCCGTCGAACGCCGGATGCTGCTCGCCCTCGGCGACCGGCTCGGCATCGCGCTGCGCCCGAAGCCGCTGATGCTGCCGGACGGCAGCCGGGTCGAGGTCGAGGGGATCGACGCCCCGGGCCGCGTGCTCGTCCAACTCGTCTGCAACCAGGGCGCCTACAAGCCCGCCTACCGGAACAAGGTCATGGCGGACATGTTCAAGCTGCTCTGGCTGAAGAACTCGGTGCCCACCGCCGAGCGCACGGTCCTCCTCGTCACCGAGGTGATCGTGCAGGCGCTGGGCGGCTGGGTGGCACGCGCCGCCGCGGATCTCGGCGTCGAGGTCTACGTGTTCGACGGCGACACCGTCGTAACACTGCCGCGCCGAACGTAAAGCCGATGAAACGGACCGCCGCGACCGGGTGAAACACGAGGTTTCTACTGTCGGGGGCACCTAAGCGGATTTCCGCGTGGCAGTTCCGCACTCGCCACGCACGCTCTCCGACTTCCAGGATCGGGCCTTCGTGCTCGCGACATGGATGGGAGCGTGAAGGTGACTGGTACGCCAGCACTCGACCTGCGGTCGGTGCGCCGGGTCTACGGATTCGGGCCGTCCGCGACGACCGCCCTCGACGACGTCCACCTGTCGGTACCCGCGGGCCGCTTCGTCAGCCTGATCGGGCCCAGCGGCTGCGGCAAGTCGACGCTGCTGCGGCTCGCGGCCGGTCTGGAGGAACCCGACCACGGCACCGTACGGGTGCACGGTGTGGAGCCGGCCGAGGCGTGTGCCGCCAAGATGATCGGCCTGGTGCCGCAGAGTCCGGCCCTGCTGCCATGGCTGTCGGTGCTGCGGAACGTCACCCTTCCCCACAAGATCAACAAGGGTGCGGCACGCCGCCGGGAGCGGATCGCGGGCAGCGTCGAGCGGACGGCGACCGGCGCTCCGGACATGCGGGAACTCCTGGTCAAGGCCGGTCTCGGGGAGGCCATGCACAAGCTTCCCGCCCAGCTGTCCGGCGGCATGCGGCAACGGGCCGCGATCGTCCGCGCCTTCGGCCTGCGGCCCGACGTCCTCGTCATGGACGAGCCCTTCTCGGCGCTCGACGAGTTCACCCGCGAGAGCCTCCAGGACCAGCTCCTCGACCTCTGGGACGAGCTGAAGACGACGGTCCTGTTCGTCACCCACTCCGTCTCCGAGGCCGTCCGGCTCTCCGACACCGTGGTCGTGATGGCCCCGCGCCCAGGCCGCATCGTCGACACCATCGACGTCGACCTGGAACGGCCCCGCGGCGACCGCCTCTTCGGTGAGCGCCGGTTCCACGAGTACGAGGACCTGATCCGGGACCGGCTGCGCCGGGCCTGGCGCAGTGAAGCCGCGTGAGGGAGGCGGGAGCGATGACCGTAGCCGACGAACGTACCGCGCGGGCCGCCGCCGGGACCGAACCGCCCGCCGAGCCCTCCCGTTTCAGCCTGCGGCATCCGAAGTCCCGGATCGCCTGGATCCGCCCCGCCGTCTGGGCGCCGCTCCTCGTGATGCTGGCACTGCTCGCGCTGCTGTGGCAGTGGGGTGCCGACGAACTGCCGTACCTGCTGCCCCCGTTGGGGAAGATCGGCACCTCGCTCACCTCCGAGTTCGGCTACTACGTCGACAACGCCCTGGTCACCCTGGGCGAGGCGGCCGCCGGCCTGGGGATGGGGTTCGCCGCCGCGTTCGTCCTCGCGGTGCTGACGAGTGAACTCCCGCTGCTGCGGCGGGCCGTCATGCCGATCGCGGTCGTCCTCAACGTGACCCCGCTGGTGGCGATCGCGCCCGCCCTGGTCGTCGCGTTCGGGTTCGGCCCGCTGCCCAAACTCGTCATCGCGGCCCTGATCTGCTTCTTCCCGATCCTCATCAACACCGCCGCCGGACTGCGCTCGGTGCCCCGGCAGGTCCTCCAAGTGTACCGGACGATGGACGCCGGCCGCGTCGAACTGCTCTGGTACGTCCGCATCCCCCACGCGCTGCCGTTCCTGTTCGCCGCGCTGCGCATCGTCCTCCCGCTGTCGATCATCGGTGCCGTCGTGGCAGAGATGTCGGCGTCCGGTTCGACCCGCGGCCTCGGCACCGTGATCAGCGTCGCCTCGTCCATGAACCAGCTCCCGGTCGTATACGCCTCGATCCTCGTCCTCGCCGTCATGGGCGTCCTGCTGCTGCTCGCCGTGACGCTGGTCGAACGCCGCGTCCTGCACTGGCACGACAGCACGCACGACTGACCGGGCCCGCGCCCGCGCCGCTTCGCCCGGGGCCCCCGAGGGCCGGGGCGCCGACGACCCGTGCCTTCCTCCATCCCACGCATCAACGCCCGGCGGACACCGCCAGTCTGGAGTCACCCATGCAGTCGCGCCTCGCCAGATCCGGCCTCGCCGCTCTCGCCGCCGTCGCCCTGACGGCCGTGGCCGCCGGATGCGGATCGGGATCCGACGCCACCACCTCCAAGGGCTCGGAGGGATCCGCGATCTCCGCCGACCGCTGCGCCGAGAACAAGGCCGCCGGGAAGATCACCTACCTCTCCGGCTACCAGTACCAGTCGTCCGCGTCGATCCTCGAATACATCGCCGCGAGCAA
>NZ_JAGXJL010000102.1:0-16343 GCF_019091475.1 Streptomyces sp. GbtcB6
GGCGGTCGCGACCGGGCAGCGGCTGGAACTGCCCGCCGACCTGCTGGCGCATCTGCACGACACGGTGTTCGTCGGCGTGGAGCAGGGGCGGAAGATGGGCATGTACGGACCGGAGGTCGCGATGCCGGCCGACGCATCCACCTTGGACCGTATCCTCGGCCTGACCGGCCGTGATCCCGCCTGGGCGTAGTCCCCGGCTGGCGATGTCGGTCCCACCTGGCGCGAACTGTCGAAGCGTGGTGCGGCAGCAGCCCTCCCCCGTCGCCCTGGACGCGGACACGCAGATACGACCCGATACGGCTGTTCACCTGGAGAGTGCTTCTTTCCTTGCAGCGGACAGGACTCTCGACAAATCCCATCGTTGCAGGTCAGCAGCACTCTCCACTTATTTGATCAAGCCCTGGACCAGCCCACTCGTGAAAGCGCGAGGCTAGCCGCTACGGCCACCGGACGCCTGTCCTGCAGCGGATGCTCGCGGCGCTCCGTCGGCCTGCCGCAAACACGCCGCCGATCGCCCGGCCGCCCTCGCCCCGCGAGGCCACCGGCTGGATCAGGGCCCACCCCGACCACCTGCGCGAGGACGACCGGCAGCGGCTCAAGCACCTGCTGGCCCGCTCACCCGAGCTCCTGGCCGCCGCAGACCACGTCCGCACCTTCGCGACCATCATGACCAACCGCGAAGGAGACCGGCTGCGACACCGAATCGCCGACGTCTGCGCGGACGAGCAGGCCGGCCTGGCCGGCTTCGCCGCCGGACTGCTCCCCGACCTCGACGCCGTCGTCTACGGCATGAGCACCGACTGGTCATCCGGCCCGGTCGAGGGCCGCGTCAACGACCTGAAGGCGCTCAAACGCAGCATGTTCGGCCGAGCGAAGCCACCGCTGCTACGCAAAAGGCTTCTCCTGACTGCCGCCGGCCGCCGCCGACACGGCCAGACCCTGGACGATGCGCGCGGACCCGGTTGTCGTCACGCATGATCGGCCGGACGCGCTCCAGGCGCGGCAGCACCCGCATGAGACGGGCGGTTGGAGGCCGAGCCCCGATACGGTTCGCGTCCGCCCCGCGGCGTCCTCACCGCCGCGCGGGATGTCAGAATCCGATGGCCTCACGCAGCAGCAGGACAGTGCCGCGCCCGGGCTGCGGCTCGGCGTTGAGGACGAGCAGACGGTTGACCGCGCTCGGCTGCCCGTAGACCGCCTGGGCGCGCGCGTTCTCCAGCGGGAGGGCGTGCCCCTCGACCCGGCGCAGTGCGGTGCTCAGGTTGGGCACCACCTTCTGCGCCCCGACGATCCAGATCGCCTTTGCGGCGCCGCCTGCGGAGGCGGGCAGCTGGCTGCCGCTGCCCGAGGCGATGACGAGCGAGCCGGTCTCGGTTACGGCCGCGACGCTGGCGACGAAGACGTCCGGGCCGGCCACCAGTCGGCGGATCTGGTCGAACTCGGTGGCGCGGTCCATCTTCAGCACGCGCGGCCGGATGGCCTGGTAGCGGTCGCCCTCCTCGATGTCCTGTGCGATGCCGGAGAGCCGAAGCGTCTCGCTGGCCCCGGTGAACACGCCCGCGCCCTCCGGTATCAGTTCCTTGATGCGGGCGCGGGCCGCCGCGGCGTCGTCGAGCAGCTCGGCGGTGAAGCCGTTCGCCCGCAGCGCCGCGACCGCCCGGTCCAGCCGTTCGGCGGACGCCGGTGCGCCGAAGTCGTCGGCTGCACCTGTGGCCGACGAGTCCGCCTCAGCAGCCTCCGAGGCCAGGCCGGCGTCCCCGGCCTCACCGGAGCCGTGCGACTGAGCGTCGGGGCCGGGTGCGGAACCCCGCAGCGGGGTCGTGTCGACGTACCTGACCTCGTAGACCCGCTCGGCGAACTTCCAGCCCTCCGGCGTCCGCTGGTAGCTGTCGTGGTAGACGGCGAAGTTCAGGCCCGAGCGGCCGTCGAGCACCCGCGCTATCTCCTGCATGTAGGTGCGGCCCGTGGCCTTGTCGCCGTCGAGACGGATCGTGCCCGGGTGGCTGTTCTGCACGAAGAAGTCCCACTGGGCCTGCAGGCGTTCGCCACCGGTCCGGATCTCCTCGCGGCCGACGAACTCGACCGGGATGTTGGGCATGCGCAGCACGCCGTCGGGGGTGAACAGCGCGGCGAGTCGGGCGCGGTCGCGCATCATCGCCGCGTCGGTGAACTCACCGCGTAGCGCCTCGATCTCGACGCGGTCGGCGATCTCCTGGAAGTCGTTCATGTTCGGCGTCCTGTCCTGTGGCTGGTGTGTTCCTCTTCACCCAGTCCGACAACGCAGCCCCGCCGAATGTGAGGCGAGCCGCCGACCTCACATTCCGCCGCTCTGATTTGTCGTAATGGACAGGGACCGCGAACGAGGGAGCCGAAGAGCGTATGACCACCCCGTGGGAACAGTCACAGCGGCAGGCGCAGGAGCAACACGACCCGGGCCTGGGCACGATCATGAGCGAGCGGCGGCAGCTGCTCAATCTCGCTTACCGGCTGCTCGGGTCCCTGGCCGACGCGGAGGACGTCGTCCAGGAGACCTACACCCGCTGGTACGCGATGTCCCCGGCGCAGCAGGAGGCCGTCGAGTCCCCGGGCGCCTGGCTGACGACGGTGGCCAGCCGTATCTGTTTGAACCTGCTCGGCTCGGCGCGCAGCCGACGGGAGACCTACGTCGGGGAGTGGATCCCGGAGCCGCTGCCCGACCCGGCCGAGTGGATCGCCGGGGCGGCGGGCGGCCCTGGGGTGGACCCGGCTGACCGGATCACCCTCGACGAGTCGGTGACCATGGCCTTCCTGGTCGTGTTCGAGTCCTTGACCCCGGCCGAGCGGGTCGCGTTCGTGCTGCACGACATCTTCCGCTACCCGTTCGCCGAGGTGGCCGAGATAGTCGGCCGCAGCCCGGCGGCGTGCCGTCAGCTGGCGTCCTCGGCCCGCCGTCGCATCGCCGCGCGGGCGGAGGCGAGCCCGGACGCGGCCCGGCAGGCGAGCGTCGTCCGGCGGTTCAAGGCGGCCTGGGAGACGCAGGACATCGAGGCCCTGCTCGGCCTCCTCGACCCGGGCGCCACCGCGATCTCCGACGGCGGTGGCCGCGCCATCGCCCACCTGCTGCCGATCGAGGGCGCGGAGCAGATCGCCCACCTCTATCTCACGATCGCCCGGCTCGCGCCGCCCCGAACGATCCTCGAGCGCACCGTCAACGGGCTGCCGGGCCTGGTGATCGAGTCGGAGGGCCGGATCGAGACGGTGTTCGCGTTCGAGGTCGCCGAGAACGACCGGATCACGCGCATTTGGGCGGTGCGCAACCCGGACAAGCTCCAGCCGTGGCAGCTGTCCTGACCGTCCCCTGCCGCGGGTGCCGCCCCGGCGCCCTCGGCGATCTCCTGCCCTCGCCGAAGGACGAAGCCCCACACGGTTGAGGGGCGATCTACGCCCCAGCTCCCGCTGAAGCCTGGTCAGGAGGTGCTCCACGGTGTGCCGCTGATTCGGTGGAGTTTCCAGATCGTCCAGCAGCCACTGGCCGATCGTCTTCACGAAATCCGTGCCCGAACCTGTGAAGTGGCCCCACCTTTCCGGTCTGAGTTGGCCCCGGCTTACTGACCGACGGTGAAGATCGCCGCGCGGCCGTTCTGCGCCGCGGTGCGGTAGAAGTTCTTCAACCCTGGCAGGAATGCCTGTGTGTAGGCGATGTCCTCGGCGTCGCCCGTGCCTTGGTAGTCGTCGAAGGTCAGCGTGGCGAAGCGGTTGCCCAGCCACTGGTCATCCAGCGGTTGCAGGGCTGCCGCGATCTCGCTGACCTGCTCCGGGGCGACGTAGCAGACGATGTAGTGGTCGCCCTCGTGCAGGGGCACTCCACCGAGGATGACGTGCGACAAGGGGTACTCGCCGTTCTCGAAGGCGAGATCGCCGTCGGTGAAGCAGCGATGCAGGGCGTCCCAGGACTTGTCGAGCTCGAAGAGATGGTCCAGGTCCCATCGGTCCTCGACCTCTACGACCAGTTCGATGACCTCGTCATCGCCCGGGCAGGCCAGGATGCGTTCGGCGTCCTGGGCGTGCAGGGCGAAAAGCACCGCGCGGGCCGCCATCGTGTCCTCCCACCGCCGCGACGATTTCGTTCGGCGTGATCCCATCACACGACGGTCCGGCGGTTGTGCGCGCGTCCTGCTATCGGCCGGCATGCTGCTCGGCCCGGGTCCAGGCGAGTCGGTAGGACTCGGTTCCGGTCTCGATGACGGTGCCGTTGAAGGTCAAGCGGTCGATGATGGCTGTGCAGAGCCGGGAGGGGGCGGTGAAGGGCTTGGTCCGGTCACCGGGCGATTCGTTCGAAGCGATCGCAGCACGGTTCTTCTCCTTCCTCTCCGTCAGAGCCTGGAACAGCATCTCGGGGCCGCGGCGGTCCAGTTCGGGATAGTCCAGCTCATGAAAACCAGGCGGATCGACGCGGTCGTAGCGGGGGATCGTGTTGGTGGGCTGTTTCTCGTCGGCGGCCTCGACGAGCTCGTTGACCAGGCGGGCGGCGAGCGCGTATCGGACTCGGAGGCCGGCCGTCGCTGCGGCGGAGCCGAGTCGATCAGCAAGTGGGTCTTGCCGGTGTCGGAGTCGTCGATCAGGCAGAGTGGCTCGCTCTTCTTGGCGCACTCGCGGTTGGTGAGGTTGTTGACCAGGGCGGGTGTGACGTTGGGGTTGGCCGAGTAGTCGAAGTCGGCCGGCCACTTCGAGTGCGGAATGCCGGCCGCATGGATGGGCCGCAGCGTGCCATCGCCGCGACTCTCAGGGAGGTCGCTGCGGTGCCGCGGGTCATCAACGTCTCCGATCCCGCGAAGACTGGCGCCGTGTCGAGGGACGGCACCATAGGCTACGCCGACGCGCTGTTCGGCATGCCGGCCGGCAGTGTGTCGCGGTCCGCCAAGGACCGGCTCGGTGAAGCCTTGGACCCGGCGAGGAATGCCGGCCTTGAGGTCGAGTTGGGCGGCACGGTGTCCACCCCGCCAGCCGGGGGCGGCGGGCCCGGCGAGGTCGTCGGCGTGGTCGTGGCCTTTGTGGTGCTCGAGGTTGCGCTCAGCTCACTCGTGGCGGCCGGGCTGCCCCTGGTGACGGCCCTCGTGCGCGTCGGGGGCGGCGTGCTGACCGTCCGGTTCCTGTCGCGCTTCATCGAGATGACGAACACCCCGACCGTCCTTGCGCCGATGATCGGTCTGGCGGTCGGTATCGACTACGCCCTGTTCATCGTCTTCCGCCACCGTGAACAGCTCGCCGGCCCCGGGCAGGACGTGCCCGACTCGATCGGCCGTGCCACCGGGGCGGAGGGTAGCGCCGTGATCTTCGCGGGTGTCACGGTCATCGCCGCGCTCGCCACGGCCGGCGTCCCCTTCCTGAACGGCCGCAGGGGCGGCGCGCCGGCGGATGGCGGAGTGCTGCGCAGCCGGGTGATCTCCTCGTGCCGGGAGGCGATGCGGGACAGCGCAAGGGCCTTGAGTCCGGTCGGGTTCGCGGTCGTTGCGCTATGGCGGGCGATGCGGTCACGGAGGGTGTCGTTCCCGGCGCCTTCAGGCGAACGATCTGGGTGTCCCGGGGGTTTGGGAGAGCATCCGCCTCTGTGCTCCTCTCTGTACCCCTGATGAGACACGGCAGTTGTGTGTAGGCAACCTGTTCCGTCGAGCGCCGTGTACCAGGGCAGGGCCTCGCCTCGGTCGGTGATCGACTGCACCGGCTCGGTCGGCGGGCCGATGCCGGCGAGCACATCCAGGAGGACCTGGCGGCGCTCCGCGTACGGACGCGGCCGCAGGTCGGGGAGGCCCGCCGCGGGATGGGCCGGGACGTCGAACGCCGCGTTCGTCGCGAGGTGCCGGTCGGCGGGCTCGCGGGCCCGGTGCGGCCTGGAGAGTGCGCGGAACTGCGCCGCGGCGAAGCAGATGCGCGCGGTGCCGTCGTCGTCGGCGACGTACACCACGGCTTCGCCGTCCAGGACCACGCCGGGCGGCAGGCGTATCGCGGCCGCGGCCGGTATGCGACTGCAGCCGGACACGGCCGGGTCCATCCTGAGCGCGGTGACGTCGCGGTCGGTCCGCGGCTGCAGCCGGGCGCCGTCCTCGGTCCGCCACAGCAGGGTCCGGTGGCCGTCGGCCTTGATTTGTGTGCTGTTGAGCTGTCCACGGGCTGTCGTCCAGCGCCGTGTCGATCACAGGCCGGCGGGTCACTTCACCCGCCGGGAGCTCGTGTGGCCGCGTGAAGAGACCCTCCTCATGCGGGAGTTCGGCACGATGCTTCTCCTGAGTCCCGCTGGCAGGCTGCCTGACATCGTCAGGTCACGGAATTCCCCGGATGGCCATGGTGGTCAGTCTGGCCTTGTGTCGTCGGTGGCGGTGCCGCGGTGTGGCTCGTGTGGCTCGTGGGGTTCGTGCGGGACTTCGGGTGGGAGGAAGGCTCCTGTATCGCGCAGTTCGCGGACGATGTCGATGAGCGCGGTGACGGCGGGATCGGTGGTGTCGCGGTGCCAGACGATGCTGTGGCCGGCGTAGGGGCTCGGGTCGGTGAAGGGGCGATAGACGACTCCGGCGAAGGGTCTGGCTGCGGCTGCGCTGGTGATGGTGAGTCCGATGGCCGAGCCGGTGAGCACCAGGGGGAGGAGCCGGTCGAGGCTGGAGATCTCGCGGTGGATGGTCACCGTGGCGTCTCGGGCTTCGAGCTGGCTGACGAAATGATCGTGCAGCCATGGGTTGGCCTCGCGCTCGACGATGACAAGGGGCTGGTGGGACAGCTGGGCGGGGTCGATCGCCTGGTGGGCGGCGAGGGGATGATCGGCGGCCAGCGCGACCACGAGCGGTTCACGGGCAACCAGGAGCGAGGCCAGGTCGGGCGGGTGCTCGGCGGTCCAGCAGAAGCCGAGGTCGAGTCGGCGGTCGCTGAGCTCGGACAGCTGGGCGGCAGTGGTCATGGGTCGCGGGGCCAGGCGGACGTCGGGGAACCGGGCGTGCAGCGCGGGCACCGTGAGTTGGAACAGCCGCGGACCAAGATCCTCCGCGTAGCCCAGACGGAGTTCGCCGACCGTGCCGGTGGCGGCGCGGCGGCCGACGTCGAGGGCGTGGCGGACAGCGGCGATCGCGCTGCGCGCCTCGGGCAGGAACGCCTCGCCCACCGCGGTGACGGTCACGCGTCGGCTGGTACGGGTGAACAGGGGGGCGCCGAGCTCACGCTCCAGACGGCGGATCTGCTCACTGACCGACTGCTGAGTGACGTGCATCCGCGCCGCGGCCCGGCCGAAGTGCAGTTCCTCGGCGACGGCGACGGCGTATTCCAGCTGGCGAAGCTCCACACCCCCATATTGACAGGTTCAGCCTGTCGGACATGCGGGCGTTCGTCGTTGATCGTGTCGCGGGCGCGGCGCTCTGATGGAGGACAGGAACCGACCGTCCGACCCAAGGAGTACCGACATGAGGACCTGGTTCATCACCGGAACCTCCAGCGGCTTCGGCCGCCAGATGACCGAGCTGCTGCTGGAACGCGGCGACCGCGTCGCCGCCACCTTGCGCAACCCCGCCCGACTCGACGACCTGGCCGCGCGACACGGCGACCGGCTGTGGCGCGCGGAGCTGGACGTCACCGACACCGCACGCATGCGGAAGGTCGTGGACAGCGCGTTCGCCGATCTCGGACGCATCGACGTGGTCGTCTCCAACGCCGGCTACGGTCTCATCGGCCTGGCCGAGGAGCTGACCGACGAGCAGATCGAGCGCCAGATCGACACCAACGTGATCGCCCCCATCCAGCTCGCGCGCGCGGTGACGCCGTACCTGCGCGCGCAGGGCGGTGGCAACTTCCTGCAGACCTCCAGCATGGGCGGCCATATCGCCTTCCCCGCGATGTCGCTCTACCACACCAGCAAGTGGGGCATCGAGGGCTTCTTCGAGGCCTACGCGCTGGAGACCGAACCGTTCGGCATCCACACCACGCTGATCGAACCGGGCATGGTCGCCACCGATTTCTACGGTGCGGCGGACAGCACCCCCTCACAGCTGCCCGCCTACGCCGGCACCCAAGCCGCGGATTTCACCCACGGCAGGAGCAGCGTGCCCCTGGAGGCCATGCCCGGTGACCCCCGCAAAGTCGCCGAAGCCATGATCCGCATCGGCGACCTCGAGGAGCCGCCGCGGCGCCAGCTCCTCGGCTCCGATGCCTACCACCTGGTCCACGACGCCCTCACCGCCCGGCTGGAAAGCGCCGAGGCCCAGCGCGAGGTCGCCTTCTCCACCGACCGGGACGGCTTCACGCCGCCCCGAACGTGACGCCCCGCCATCGACTCACCGCAAAAGGACCTCTGTCATGCCACGCTTCACCGACAGGACCGTCATCGTCACCGGCGCCGCCGGCGCCCTGGGCGCCGCCATGGTCCGCCGCTTCGCCGCCGAGGACGCCCGCGTGGTGGTCGGCGCCCGCCGTCGGGAGCAGGTCACCGCACTCCTCGACGAGCTCGGCACCGACCGCGCGGTGTTCGCCCGGCTCGACGTCACCAGCGAACAGGACTGGACCGCTGCCGTCGCCACCGCAGAAGCCGCTTTCGGCCCGGTCTCCGTGCTCGTCAACAACGCAGCCCGGGCCATCGTCGGCACCACCATGTCGTTGACCCCGGACGAGTTCCGGGAGGTGATCGACACCAACCTCGTCGGCACCTTCCTGGGCACGCGAGCGGCTGTGCCGTCGATGCGCCGGCGCGGCGGCGGCTCCATCGTCAACATCAACTCCACCGCGGGGATCGGCGCCGCCGCAGGGCTGGCCGCCTACGGCACCAGCAAGTGGGGCATCCGGGGACTGACCAGGATCAGCGCGAAGGAGCTCGGCCGGGACAGCATCCGCGTCAACGGCGTGCACCCCGGCATCATCGAGACACCTCTGGCCTACGACCCTGCCACCGGCGAACTCATCGTCGGCATCGACGACCAGCCCATCCCTCGCCTGGCGGACGTCGACGAGATCAGCAGCCTTGTGCTGTTCGTCGCGTCGGACGACGCCGGCTACTCGACCGGCGCGGAGTTCGTCGCCGACGGCGGCTACCTCCTCGGGCCCGTTCCCGCCGCGAAGCCGTGACTCTCCGTACTGGCTCCTTGGTCGCGTCAAGCGGCTCCGTTCGGGGTCCGGCTGCCGGAACTGACACCGCCCGTTGGGGCCCACCATTCCCGGAAGGCTCCAACGGGCGTTCGACCGTGGACCATGGACAGCGCCGAACCCTGTCCATAACTTGATCTCGTACGCCCGCGGTCCCGTCGGCAGCTGCGTCACGGGGCGGGCCAGGGCGACGTCTACGGGCCACTCCACAGTGTGAGTTCTCGCCTCGTCCCACGTGCCTGAGACGAGGCGAGAGCCCACACCGGGCCAGGACAACCCGGCTTCTGGACTTCGTCATGGATGTCTTGCACGCAGGGGCGTTGAGGGGTGCCCGGTGTAGGTGAGAGGCGCGGGAAGTGACGGGGCGGTCCGTCGTCACGACAGGCTCATGAGACCGTTGGCGTCCAGACCGGCTGTTTCCGGCAGGCCCTGTTCCGCCCAGATGACCTTTCCTTCGCGGCTGTGCCGGGCGCCCCAGCGTTCCGCCAGCTGGGCGATCAGGAGCAGGCCGCGGCCGCCTTCGTCGAAGGCGCGCGCTCGGCGCAGATGCGGGGCGGTGCTGCTGGTGTCGGAAACCTCGCACACCAGAGTGGACTGGAGGATCAGCCTCAGTCGGATGGGCTCCTTGCCGTATCGGATCGCGTTCGTCACCAGCTCGCTGACCATGAGCTCTGTGGTGAAGGCCATCTCATCCAAGCCCCAGTCAGCCAGCCTTTCCGATGTGTATGCGCGAGCCGCGGAGACGACTGCCGGGTCTGAGGGAAGGTCCAACGTGGCGACGCGATCCGTGTCAAGGGCCCGAGTCCGTGCCACGAGAAGAGCGACGTCGTCAAGGGGGCGAGCGGGCAGGAGCGAGGAGAGCAGTCGGTCGCAGATGTCCTCAAGCGACGCCGGTGCCCGGGCGAGGACATCGCGCAGCAGGGCGAGTGCGGCGTCCAGGTCGCGAGTGCGGCCTTCGACGAGACCGTCCGTGTACAGGGCCAGGAGACTGCCCGCCTCCAGTTCGAACTGGACTGTTTCGAAGGGGAGCCCGCCCAGGCCCAGGGGCGGGCCGATGGGTACGGCGGGGAAGTCGACCGCGCGGGAGACCGGGCCGTCGCTGTCGAGGGACGGGGGAGAGGCGACGGCAGGCGGTACGTGTCCGGCGCTGGCCAGGGAGCACAGGCCGGAGACGGGGTCGTAGACGGCGTAAAGGCAGGTCGCGCTGATCTCGTCCGTGCCCCCTGCCTTCTCGCGCTGGAGGCGTATCACCACGTCGTCCAGGTGGGTGAGCAGTTCGTCGGGCATCAGGTCGATGTCGGCGAGAGTACGGACGGCGGTGCGCAGTCGGCCCATGGTGGCGGCGGCGTTGAGACCGCGGCCCACCACGTCGCCTACGACGAGAGCGACGCGGGCTCCGGAGAGCGGTATCACGTCGTACCAGTCACCACCTACCCCGGCCCGGGATCCGCAAGGCAGGTAACGGGAGGCTGTTTCCACGGCGGGCTGCGCCGGCACGTGCTGGGGCAGCAGGCTGCGCTGGAGCGTCAGCGCGGTGGAGCGCTCGTGGGTGTAGCGACGGGCGTTGTCGATGGAGACGGCCGCTCTGGAGGCGATCTCGTGGGCCAGGAGCAGATCGTCGTCGTCGAAGGGCTCCGCGTTGCGGTGCCGGAGGAATTGCGCGAGGCCCAGGGTGCTTCCCCGGGCGCACAAGGGCACCAGCAGCACTGAGTGAACGCCGGCGGATTGGAGTGCACGTCTGTGGTCAGGGGACGGGGCAAGCCATGAGGGAATGTCGGAGGTTGTGATGCTGTGCCGTGAGGGCTGTCCGGTGGCCAGCGCGCGAGAAGGATCCGATCCCTCTGGGAAGGTGTGTGCCTGCCCCACTTCGACCGCTGAGACCGGGTAGCTGTCCACCACGGAAGCCCGGGCGACCCGGCGGAGCGCCGATGGATCGGTTGCGGGGAGGGCGCCGTCTTCAAGGAGTACGGAGTCGAGCAGGTCGACGGTGACGACGTCGGCGAAACGGCTCGTACCGAGGTCTGCCAGTTCCTGGGCGGTGCGGGTGGTGTCGAGGGTGGTCCCGATGCGCATGCCGGCCTCACCGATCATGATCAGCCGCTGCTGCAGCCGGCGGTCCCGCTCCTTCTGGTACGCCGCGACGGATTGCTCCGAGGTGCGGTCGACGTACTGGAAACTCATCTCGGTCAACGCGGCGGCCGTCGCGTTGAGCAGCTCTGGGTCTCCGCTGAGACCGGCTGCCTCCTCGCGGAGCAGATGGAGCATGCCGGCGTGACAGACGCGGTAGGACCGCAGGAGCACACTGATGGGCACGCCGTGCTTGGCAACCAGGCGAGCGAATTCGATGGAGGCGGGTGGCGTCTCGACCTCGGTCACGTCCACGCTGTGTTCAAGAACAGCCAGAATGGTGGCGACCTCTTCGTACGCGGCGGGCTTTGTCAGAGCGGCGACGTCGTCGTACTGCCACATGTCAGGGAAGTCGCTGCGCATAACCTCTGTCAACATGTGGGCCAGCTGATCCACTCGGGGTCTGAGCCCCCGGGAGATATCGCAGATGAAGGCATCGGTATCGGGCGCCACACTTCAAAATGTACGTGCCTATGGGAGGGCAGGCACCTGAGCGGCCTCTCGGAGGCCCCGGTGATGGCAAGGAATGTTCTGCCGCAAAGTACGACGTCACGCGACGTCGACAGCTGGTCTTCCATCGTCCATCGACTTGGTCGATGGACCACGTCGATATCATGCGTCATTTCCATCCTGAAGGTGCAGGTCAGGGTCTGCCGTAAGGGTGGAAGTGCTGGGTCCACCAGCGGGGGAGAATTGCCTCCGGAACGCTGAAGAGTTCACCGCAGTGGACGCAGTGGGCTTGGCCAAACACGCAGGGTAGTTTCGCTGCGACCTCGGGATGCCCGTCGGAGAGGGTGCGTGCGTGGAGCCTGGGTGGTAGCCCCTCAGCGGTGGAGTAGTGGCCGCCTTCTCCGAAGACGACGAAATTCTCCGACAAGCAGGCAGGGCAGGGGACCTCGTACTCCTCTCCGTTCACCTGGTCGAGGTGCTCGCCCCGGCCTTTCAACGCCCTCGAAGCAGGGTGTTTTGTGGCGCCCCACAAACCCGGCGGAGAAACCTCGGAGCCCCGCCTATGGGCCACCGGACCCTGAAACGCGCACGCTGACGTCGGTCTGAACGTCGGATCTTCGAAAGGAAGCGCAGCATGTCCAATCTCGCGCGGTACCTGACCGAGTCGGCACGCCGTCACCCCGAGCGGCCCGCTCTGCGGCTCGGCGGGATGGCGATCACGTACGCGGAACTCGACGACCGTTCCTCACGCGCGGCTGCCCTCGTACGCGCCCTGGGCATCGTGCCGGGCGACCGGGTGGCCCTGATGCTGCCCAACGTGCCGGAGTTCGTGACGCTCTACTTCGGCATCCTGAAGGCCGGCGGCGTCGTGGTGCCGCTCAACCCGCTTCTCAAGCGCCGGGAGGTGGAGTACCACCTGCGTGACTCCGAGACCTCGCTGCTGTTCACCTGGCAGGACGGGCCGGGCGAAGGGGCCCTCGGCGCAGACGCCATCGGTGCGCGCCATGTCCTCGTCGAACCGGACCACTTCGCGGTCGGCTACGGGGCCTCCGAACCGCAGCTCGACGCCACGCGGGCGCTGGACGACGTGGCCGTTCTGCTCTACACCTCCGGCACCACCGGCCGGCCCAAGGGCGCCGCCCTCACCCACGGCAGTCTGGCGCACAACGCCCAGGTCGTCGCCGATGACCTGCTGCATCTGACGCCCGACGACGTGATCCTGGGCTGTCTGCCCCTGTTCCACGCCTTTGGCCAGACGTGCAGCATGAACACCGCGATCGTCGGCGGCGCATCGCTGAGCCTCGTGCCGCGCTTCGACCCGAAGATCGTCCTGGACACCATCGCCGCGGATCGGGGCACCATCTTTCAGGGCGTCCCGACCATGTACGGGGCGCTGCTGCACCACCCGGCGGCGGGGGACGCCGACGTCTCGTCGCTGCGGGTCTGCTCGTCGGGCGGCGCGTCACTGCCGGTCGAGATCCTGAACGAGTTCGAGCGGGTGTTCGGTTGCCCGGTCCTGGAGGGCTACGGGTCGTCGGAGACCTCGGCGCTCGTCACCTACCACCACCCCGGCCGCTCGCGTAAGCCCGGCTCCGTCGGCACGCCGATCCGGGACGTGGAGGTGCGCGTGGTCGACGACGCGGGAAAGGACGTACCCGACGGGGAAGTCGGTGAACTCGTCGTGCGCGGGCCGAACGTGATGCGGGAGTACTGGAACCGTCCGGACGAGACCGCCGAAGCGATCCCCGACGGCTGGCTGCGCACCGGTGACCTGGGCCGGCAGGACGAGGACGGCTACTTCTTCATCGTCGACCGGAAGAAAGACCTGATCATCCGCGGCGGCTACAACGTCTACCCCCGCGAGATCGAGGAGGTCCTGTACGAGCACCCGGCCGTCGCCCAGGCCGCCGTGGTCGGCGTCGCCGACGAGCGCCTCGGGGAGGAGGTCGGCGCCGCCGTCGTCCTGCGCAAGGGAGCGAGTGCCGACCGGGACGAGCTGATCGCGTACGTGAAGGAGCGGGTGGCGGCCTACAAGTACCCGCGGCACCTCTGGCTCACCGACGCGCTGCCGCTCGGCCCCAGCGGAAAGGTTCTCAAGCGCGCCGTGATCCCGCCGACTCCAGCTCCCTGACCTGCCGCCGCTCCCTTCGTCCCTTCAGCTCTGGGACGAGGCGGCCGGGTCGCCGTCACGGGTACGGGAGGCGGACTCCCTGCGCCGTAGGGCCCACCAGAGCTGCAGGACGGTGCTGGGGTCGCGGAGGGAGACGCCGGTCAGTGTCTCGTAGCGCGTGATGCGGTAGCGGACGGTGTTCTCGTGCACGACCATTTCCTCGGCCGTCCGGCCGACGTGCAGTCCGCAGGCCAGATAGCAGTCGACCGTGTCCAGTAGGGCACGGGCCGCGGCACCGCTCCCCAGCGGCATGACGAACCGGTCCAGCATCGCCTCGCCCACCTCGATGTCGTCCACCACCGCGCACAGCGGTCCGAGGTCCTCCACCCGGTGGGCTCCCGCCAGGGCGAAGGCGTGGGCGGTGGTGGCGGCGCGGTTGGCGGAGCGGAGGGATCGGGCGAGTTCCGGGAAGGGGACGACGGGACCGATGCCGAGGGCGATGTCGTCGGGAAGGTCTGGGGCAGTCGTGGACAGGCCGACGACCTGCTCGTCCACCAGCGCCACCAAGCCGTTCGGCGGCCGGCAGGCCCCGTGCCGACTCAGGCGCGCCGCGAGTTCCGGCGGCGGCAGGTCGCCCAGCGCCACGGCCCGCAATGCGAGGTACTGACGGTCGGGGTGCAGTCCGAGCCCGCGTGCCTCCTGCCGGAGACGTCCGTCGGTTCCGTCGCGTGGCACGTCCATCAGGAGGCGGCGCAGGAACTCGGACCGGCGTGTTCCGTCGTGGTGCTCGATGACGGCGGAGGCCCTGTGGTGGCCGGTGCTGAAAGCGGCGGCCCCCGCGTTGACGGCGGTCAGTATCTCGGCGGTCAGGTCCATGAGCTCGGCGTCCGGGACACCGGCGGCGCGTCCCCGATCGACCACCACCTCGACAGCTTCCCGGGCCGAGACCTGCCAGCCGCGCAGCATGGCTTCCAGGGGTACGCCCTGGCGTGCACGCAGCGCGCCGTATTCACGGAGCCCCGCCAGGTCCTCCGGACCGAGGGGGCGCCGCTCCAGCAGAGCTTGTGTGACCCAGCGGGTCGCGGACACTATCGCGGGACGCAGGCGTTCGAGGTCACTCTGCCGATACGCGTCGATCTCCACCGCGTAGCGCGCGAGTACACGGGAGACGAACGCGTCGCTGCCCTCTGTGGCCAGGTACCGCACGATCGCGTGGGCGCCGTCGGGAGACGCGGGTGAGGCCGTCCGGCGAGCCGGTGCCGAGGTCAACCGGCCGGCTCCGCCCGCAGTGCGGGCACCGCCCGGGCGAGCAGCGCGTCCAGCACCGTGAACACCTGCTCGGGGTTGCTGCCCTCAGGGTCTGCGAGCCAGGCCAGGACCGCTCCGTCCAGCACGACAGCGAGGAGTTCGCAGAGCGCCTGGCTGCCGCCGGGAAGGTCGACGTCGTGGTCCGCCAGCCAAGGGGCGGTCGCCTCCCTGGTGGCCTCGCGGTAGGCCGCGTACTGGTGACGGGCCATGTCCCGCAGGGCCGGGGTGCGCAGCGCGAGTGTCGTCAGCTCGTACATCGCGATCTGCCGTCCGGGCTGCCTCTGTTCGTCGTGCCGTACGACCTCGAAGGCGGCCCGTAGCCTGTCCACCAGACCGGCGTCCGAGTCACCGTCCATCTTCGAGGTGACGGAGGCGGAGGCGGTCCTGAGCTCTGTGACGACCTCTCCGATCAGCTCCTCGAAGAGCTCCTCCTTGGTGGAAAACCAGTAGTGGAACATGCCGTGCGGCAGTCCCGCCTCCTCGGTGATGCGTCGCGTGCTCGCCGCTGTCACCCCGTCCCGGGCGATCACCGTGCGTGCCGCGTTGAGCAGCTCGGTGCGGCGGGCGTCGTCGGGGCGGCGGCGTGGAGAACGGGTGCTCGGCATTCCCCCATCATGGCACAACAAGCGACTTGGCCACTTGACCAAGCCAAGTGGCCAGGTTACGTTTCCGGAAATTCAGCGTGATGCCGCAGCAGTGCGGCCCAGAGGTTCCGGGAGTACGGAATGGCGCGAACCACCGCCACGCAGGCGGACACCGAAGAGGGCCGGGACGGCGCGGCCCCAGCACCGGACTATCAGAGGAAGTACTGCCTGGTGGGCGCCGGTCCCGCCGGGCTGGTCATGGGACGGGCCCTGCTGCACGAGGGGGTGTCCTTCGACTGGTTCGAACGGCACACGGACGTCGGCGGCATCTGGGACATCGACAGCCCGGGCAGCCCGATGTACGAGAGCGCGCACTTCATCAGCTCGAAGTACACGAGTTCCTTCGTCGGCCATCCGATGCCCGACGACTACCCCGACTATCCGACGTGGTCTCAGATCCGCGACTACATACGGGACTTCGCCCGCGCATACGACCTGACACGGCACGTCACCTTCGGGGTCTCCGTCGACCAGGCCGAGCCGCTGCCGGGCGACCGCTGGCAGGTCACCCTCTCCACCGGTGAGACACGCATCTATGACGGTCTGATCGCCGCCCCCGGCGTCACCTGGCACCCCAACAGGCCGTCGCTGCCCGGAGCCGACTCCTACACCGG
>NZ_JAGXJL010000103.1:0-15199 GCF_019091475.1 Streptomyces sp. GbtcB6
TGACGGGCTGTCAGCCCGGTACGCTCGAAACTACGCCTCTGACCAGCGGAAACATTGAAGTCCCACTGCAGTACTAGCTGTGGCCAAGTCGGCGATGCGGCAGCCGGAACACCTCACCGTCGAGGCACCGACGTGTCGGCTGCGTTCCCCTCCCGCTCCGGCCCGACTCTGCTGGACGTCCTCGTCCGGCCTACCCCTCACACATTCAGGTGAGAGAACGGAATCGACGCCCAAGATAATTTCGGGTTGTCCGGTGCCGATTGGCTCGGTACGACGCCGTCTATGACGAGAGGCAAGACCAGATGACCAAGAGTGACGAATCGTTCATGACCGTCGAAGAGGCCCGCAGGATCTCTGCCCCGCTCTACGAGGCCCTGAACAAACCGAGCGAGAAGAACGTGTCGGAACTTCTGGCCCAGGCGTGCAACGACGACTATCACTCGTATCACACAAACCAGGAATTCCTGACGCGTGACCAGTTGGCCGACGTGTTCAAGTCCATGGGAGAGACCGTGCCCGATCTGGCATGGGAGGTGGTCGACATCCATGTGGTCGACGACACGATGATTGTGCGTGGAGAAGCGACGGGGACGCCGGTCAAGGAATTCTGGGGCGCCGCTCCGACCGGTAAGTCCTTCAGGACGATGGCGATTGACGTGTTCACCGTCCGCGACGGAAGGCTGGCCAAGGGCTACCACATCGAGAACTGGGCGACGGCGCTCCAACAGCTCAACGCCTGACAGGAGGTTGTGATCACCACATGGCTTGCGGCCCTGCCTCACGGGCAGGTACGAGAGAGATCTGGTAGCAGTCAATAGTCGCGGTCTGTCTCGGCCAGCTAGCCGACCGAACGGGTCGTCATCGCCGGTGCCGGCTTCTCGTCCAGCGCCCCGGTGTACTTCGGCAGCCGGCGCGCAACCGGTGTCCAGCGGATCTCTTCCGGCTTCCTGTCGAGTGCGGAATCAAGCGCCTGACGCCGAACCGGGCGGTGGCCTGCCGTTTCGAGGCCACCGTCCTCGTTGCCGCGATCAACGAATGGCTGTGACCAGCCAATGGTCGTCGACCGGACCAGCCGGAGCTGGTGCTCACCTCTGTGATACCTCGTAAGCCTCGCGGATGGACGCAGGGATACGCCCACGATCGTTTACGAGATACCCGTTGGTGCGCGCCCAGAGGCGTATCGGCTCGTCTTCCGGACGGGGATCGAGGATACGGCGTCTGGCCGACTCGCCAGGGCCTCTCCAGTCTCCCGAGGACACCCCTTCCAGCCGGTCCGCCGTCTCTTGGAAGAACGCGAACAACGAGGCGTATACGCCCTCCTCGGGACCGGATGCCTCGTCCCAGGTTCCGATGGTTCCGCTGAGCGTGTCCAAGAACGTCCCGTAGAGACCGTCGGACTCCGCGGCAATGGGCACCCACTCACGACGCCAGAACGGATGGTCGGGGTCTGCCGACGGCTGCATCTCCGCCAAGCCGACCCGGCTGAGGTAGACCCGCTGAATATCCGTCAGCCCAAGAAGGAGATGGCCGCCGGGGACGGCTATCTCGCACCCCAGCGCCACCAGACACGAGTGGGCATCGGGTTCCCTGCCGGCATCGATGTCGTTCGCCAGCAGCCACTGCCGCATCTCCCCTGGCAGCTTCAGGCCCATGTGCAGTTCGGCTTCGCCAATGGCCGCATGGCTCCCCGGGCCGCCGAGTGCGGCGAGGGCTTCAGGGTCGTTCCGTTCAAGCCACGCGGTTACCCGGCCCCACGCCTCTCGTACGTCTCCTGCCTCGTGCATCGGAGTTTCGCTCATGTGTGATCTCCACCCCGCAAGGATGCGCACATACCTGGAGCAGGCCCGCCCATATCACCGGCCCGCAGAGAGCGTTGCCCGGTCTCCCGGACTGTGCAGCTGTCCTCTTGGCGAGGCGACGACCGCTGATGATCCATGGGAGAACCGTATGCGGGACCACTGACAGTGGCTGATGCGGAATGCGTTTCTGCAGACCAAACGCTCCCCAAGGGCCGTCCCGCAATGATCACACCCGGTTTGGGCAAGCGGGCGGACCCGAGGAAGATGCCTGCGACTTCCTGGTTGACCGGTCCATCAGAGAGAGGCCGATGACGGCGATGAGCGCGAAGGTCGCAGGTATGAGGAAGACGTGGGGCAGACCGACCACCGCGACTCCCAGTCCTCCGACGGATCCTCCCAGCGCGGAGCTGAGTGCGGTGGAGCTCATGAAGATCGCGGAAGCGGTGGCCACGGCGCTGGGGAGAAGGCGCTGGGCCATAATGATCCCCAGCGCCGCGAAGACTCCCCACACCCCGCCCATGAGGATCTGCCCGGCGAAGAGTCCGGGCGTGCTGCCGGTGGTGGCGAAGCAGATGTTGGCGGCGACGCCGAAGCCGGCCGCGACGACCATGAGCCGCATCATCCCGATCCTTCGGGCGGCCAGGACAGCCAATGGCATCAGCACCAGTTCCACCAGCGGCTGGATGCCGATGATCGCGCCTTCGATCCCGGACGGGAAGTGCAGACGCTCGATCATGTAGATCGGCAGATACGCGTATTTGATCGGCTCGCCGGCGTAGACGAACACGTACAGCGCCGTGAACAGCAGCAGCGGCCGCATCGTCCGCACCTTCGTCCGAAGCGGGGCATCCGGCTGCACCACTTTCGGTGACGGGCTCGCGGGCGCCGCTGTCGACGGTGTCCGGAGCACGCCCAGCGGGACGAGCTGCATCAGAGTGCACAGTGCGGTGGCGGCCAGCATGGGTCGCAGTCCGAAGCGGGCCGAGAGGACGGCTCCGGCGGACGGTCCGACGATCCAGCCGGCGGTCAGTGCCATCCGCACGATGGAGACCACCCCGTCGCCGGCCGCGCTGGGGTGGACACCCAGTTCGTCGTGGATGGCGGCGAAGATCTGGGATGCGGCGCCACCGGCGAAGCCGAGGACGACGGCGCTGATGACGAAGGGCATCCACAGCTGCGTCGCGCAGGCGATGCCCGCCCAGCCCAGGAAGCCCGCGACAACGCACGCGCGAAACAGCCCCAGTCGTCCTCCGGTGCGGTCCGACCGCGCACCCACCAGGTAGCCGGCCACCGGCGCGGTCAGGCTGGTGAGGTAGAACAGGCCGGCGGTGGTCAGCGAGCCGCCCAGCTCCTTGGTCAGGAACAGCGCGATCTGCGGCGCGGCCGCGGACTGCCCAAGTCCCGCCAGGAACAGGGCGATTGTCGCGCCGCGGTACAGGGGCGAGGCCAGGACCAGTCGGAGTGCGGTGTCCTCTGCCGTCGTCTCCCTCGCCACCGCCCCCGGGACCACGTCTGCGATGGAACCCGGCTGCTGCCCGATGTCGTCATGGTGGCTCATGTGCCGGCCGAAGTCCTCCCTGCGGGCGTTCCGGCGCCCGCCTCGTCCAGGAATGTGCGGCGAACCCGTCGCCACTCCAGCCATGCATGGCGGTCGCTGCCGCTGAGGTAGCTGTTGCCGGTGTCGAGGTGGACGGTCGGCGCCGGCTGTCAATGAGCTTCGTGGGCCGGCCGAGCCGCTAGGGAGCGGCGGCTCGGGAGTGGCGGCTCGGGAGTGGCGGTGTACTCGCCATGGGTCTCGCTCGCGACGGCGATGCCGTGCGGTTCCGCGACCAGTTCCTCGTCAGACTGTCTTGACGACCGTACTCGTGCCCTCGAGCGCGGCGACTTCTTCGGCGGGCGCCGTGGAATCGGTGACGAGGGTGTGCAGGAGCGCGGAAGGGCCGACGTAGGCGTAGGCGGTGCGGCCGAGTTTGCTGCCGTCCGCAGCGCCGATGATGCGGCGTGCGGAGGCGATGCCCGCCTTCTTCACCACCGCGTCGTCGAGGTCGTAGGCGGTCAGGCCCTCGGCTGCGCTCACGCCGCAACAGCCGATGACCGCGGTGTCGAAGCGCAGCGCCGACAGGGAGGCGAGCGTGAGAGGGCCGGTGAGGGCCCCCTCGGCGGCGCGGGGCCGCCCGCCGGGCACCATCAGCGTGGTCGGGCCCGGGGTCTCGCCGAACAGGTGGATGGCCTGCAGCGACAGGGGCATCACCGTGACCGGCCGTTGACGCAGGAGGCGGGCCACCTCCAGGCAGGTGGTGCCGCTGTCCAGGAGGACGGTCTCGCCGTCGGTGATGAGCGAGGACACCTCGGCCGCGATCCGGCGCTTGGCTTCCACGGCCTCGCGGGCGCGCAGCGCGAAGGGCGGCTCCTCGCCCCTGAGCAGCAGGGTGCGCGCTCCGCCCCGGATGCGTTCGAGAACGCCTTGCGCGGCCAGCGTGTCGAGGTCACGCCGGATGGTCATCTCCGAAGCGCCGGTCAGCTCGGCGAGGTCCTGGACCGTGGCGCTGCCCGACTCCCTGAGGGTCTGCGCGATCAGCCCGTGCCGGTCTGTGTTGGTCATACCGCGATTGAACACCACGAGAAATGAACATTCAATGCGTTCACTGCACCGACTTTCGAACATGGAAAATGTTCGTTACGGTGATTGGCATGGATCGTTCCCTTCGAGCCGCCCGTGCGGCGACCTTCGTCTACTTCATCCTCTGCGGCACCCTGATGGGCACCTGGGTGGTGCACATCCCCGCCGTCGAGGAGCGAGTGGGCATCAGCCACGCGACGCTGGGGGGCCTGCTCGTGCTGCTGGGGCTCGGCGCCTTCATCGGTATGCAGGTGGCCGGGCGGCTGGCCGACCGCCTCGGAGCGCGAGTGGTGGTCCCTGTCACCGGCGTTCTGTGCAGCGCGACCCTGGTGCTGCCCGGCCTGGCCCGTGATCCCTGGACGCTGGCAGGCGCCCTGCTGGTCTTCGGCTTCGCCAACGGCTGCCTGGACGTGAGCATGAACGCCCACGCCGTGCACGTGGAGAAGGCGTACAGCCGGCCCGTCATGTCGGCCTTCCACGCCATGTTCTCCGTCGGCGGCGTCATCGCCGCGATCGTCGCAGCAGGTGCCGCGAGCACCCGCATGAGCCCGGCCACGGCCATGGGCATCCTGGGAGCCGCAGGCGTCGTGACCGCGCTGGCGTCGGCACGCGCTCTGCTGCCGGCCACGCCGCCACCCGCCGCCACCAGCTCCGCAGGGGAGGAACAGGCACCGGCCGCGAAGCCACGCAGCACTCCCGGGCGCATCGGGATCCTCGCCTGCCTTGCCCTCATCGTCATGCTGTGCGAGGGAGCCGCGAACGACTGGAGCGCCCTGCACCTGAAGGACGTCCTCGGCGCACCCGCGAGCACCGCCGCCTTCGCGTACGGCACCTACGCGGCGGCGATGACCATCGGCCGGCTGCTCGCCGACCGTCTCGTGGCCCGGTTCGGGTCCATGGCCATACTCCGCTACGGCTCGGCGACGGCCGCCGTCGGCATCACGATCGTGGCTTTCTCCCCCTGGGTATGGTCCGCGTTCGCCGGGTGGGCGCTGTTCGGCCTGGGGCTGTCCGGCTGTGTCCCCCAGTTGTTCAGCGCGGCCGGGCACTCCGACCCCGCCGCTGCCGGCGCCAACGTGTCCCGGGTCGCCGGCCTCGGCTACGTCGGCATGCTCGCCGGCCCGGCCGTCATCGGCTGGGCGACCCATCTCGTGGCACTGAACCACGCCTTCGTACTGCTGACCCTGCTGTGTGCGATCACCGCTGCGGCCTCGGGAGTCCTGCGCACCGAGTCCGATCGCACGCCCGAGTTGGCACCCAGCAACCGCTGACCGCCTGTGCGGCACGGCCCCTGACACCGTGCCGCACAGGCCTCCCCGCGGTCCCGCCATGACCTGGGCGGCAGCGGCCGGCTCTGACGGCTCTAGGTGTGACCGCCGTCACCGGGCCCGGTCAGGGTGATGTCGTCGGCGTAGTAGCTGCCCTGTGCGTACCAGCCGTGCACGTAGATCGTCGCGCTGGTCTGGGAGGTGCCGGTGGTGAAGGAGACGGTCAGTGGGCTGTATCCGGAGGGGGAAGTGGTCCAGGTGGAAGCTCCGCTGTTGACGCCCAGGTAGACGTTGGAGCCGCGGACCCAGCCGCTGAGTGCGTAGGTGGTGTTCGGCCGTACGGCGACGGTCTGGTTGCACTGCGCGGTGTCGCTCGAACTCACCGTCCCCTGGAGGGCCTTGGAGCCCGAGTGGACAGGGGAGGAGACGATCGAGCCCGGGTTGCCGGCGCAGCTCCACGGCGAGAGGCCGCCCGACTCGAAGCCCGGGTTGGCCAGGACGGCCCCGACCCCGCCCGCGCCCGGGGCCGGGGCCGCCGATGTCGGGGCGGCCGTTGTCGGGGCGGCCGACGCGCTTGCCGAGGGAGCGGTCGGGGTGGCCTCGGTAGGGCTGGGGATCAGGAGAGAGCAGCCGAAGCCGACCACGGCCGCCGCGACGACCGCCATCGAAACGGCCGCCCGGCGCTGGCCGGGTCCCAGTCGCGGGCGGTCCGCGGTGCGCGACGGGCGGGTGCCGCCGCCGAGGACGGAGAGTTCCTCCGTCTTGTCGCCGGGGACAGGCGGGAGTTCCTCCGTCTCGCCGTCGGTCAGGGTGCGAGGGACGGGTGCGGCCACGGGTGCATGGCCGCGGTAGTCCTCGTCCTGGCGTATGTCGTCGAGCAGTTGGGCCAGCGCGTCGGTGTTGCGCATGCGAAGCACGCGGATGGGCTCCAGCGCGGTGCGGTCGTCCGGTGCGTCGGACGCGGGCGGTGCGGGCACGGTGCTCTCCTTCCGTCCCATGGCGGAGACCGGGGGTGTCCCTGCCGAATTCATACGCAGCGCCCGCTCCGGAGGTTCACCCGGCGCAGCACTCCTGCGGCCGGTGGCGAGCGGGAGATCAGTGTTCGAAAGGCAGGTGCCTACGGTGTGATCGTGACGGGGCCGTAGTCCGAGAGGTTGGTGAGGTTCATCTGGGCGAGCGTGGTCGCGGCGGTGGTGCTCCCCGGCATCACGATGTTGCTCAGGGTGACCCCGGTGATGGGTGCACCGGGCCGGCCGTTGATGCGCGCTGCCGTGGTGCCGGCGTTGCGGACCTTGACGTTGGAGATGGTGACGCCCGTGACCGGGCCGACGCCCTGGGTGTCGCCGGTCATCAGGGCGAGCCATGTCCTGTTGTCGTCGTTGGTGAAGTCCAGCCGCTCGATGTCGATGTCGTCGAAGCGGATGTTCGTGGCACTCGACGCTCCGTACTTGTGATGGACGCCGATGCCCACGGCGGCGTCGTAGACGACGACGTGCCGGAACGTGACGCCGTCCTGCGACTGGATGACGCCCTGGCCCACCTTGACCCCGTAGCAGTAGGTCCAGGAGACCAGGTCGTCGAAGGTGACGTTCTTCAGCGGGCGTGCGGTACCGGGGACGGACTTGTAGATGTCGGCGACGTCGCCCCAGGTCTTGGTGGAGAACGGGTCGTCGAGCGCGATGCCGATCGCGTGGGTGACGGTGACGTTCGTGGACTCGGTGACGTCGATCCCGTCGTTCTCGCCCATGTCGAACCTGTTGAAGAGCTTGATGTTGCGGAGTGTCAGGTTCGAGGACCGCAACGGGATGACCGCCCAGCTGCTCGACTCCCGGAACGTGATGCCGTCGACCGTGAGTCCGTCGGTGTAGATGGGCATGAGGAGGTTGACGCCCAGGTTGCCGGGCTTGAGCGAGGCCGCTCCGTTGCCGTCGATGATCCCCCGGCCGTAGATCTTGATGTTCGACGACGAGTAGCGGGTGGAGATGAACCAGGTGAGGTCGCGCCCCTGGGAGTCCTTGTGCCCGTCCACCACGTAGTGGTCGGGCTCCCCGGTGTAGCGGAGCACCGCACCGGGGGCGAGGTAGAGGGCGAGGTTGCTCCGCAGGTACAGGTTGCCCAGCGTGTAGACACCGGCGGGCACGTAGACGATGCCCTGCCCGCCGTTGGCGGAGCCCCACGCGGCGGCGTCGTTCAGTGCGGTCTGGAAGGCCGTGGTGGTGTACGCGCCGGTGTTCGGCTGCACGTCGTACGGGGCGCTCCGCACGTTGAAGATGCCGGTGCCGGTGGACGACGGGCGGTCGGACTCCTGCGGGTCGGCCGCGATCACCAGGTTGGGGCGGCCGTCCAGTTTCACGATCAGGTAGTCGTCGTGCTGCACGGTGAAGGTCAGGGTCGAGCCGCTGACCGACCCGCTGAGGTTCAGCTTCTGCGGACTGATGCTGTACGAGCCGATGCCGGTGTTGTTGGTCTTGGTCACCGCCATGGTGGCGGTGCCGGTACCGAGGGCGAACTGGGCGATGTCGTACCCCGGGTACTTGGTGACGGGTACGGACGTTCCGTTGACGGTGAGCGTGTAGTCCGCCGACGCCGGGTAGATCGACGCGACGGGGTACACGGCCACGCCCGCCGCCGCGGCCTGGGCGGGACGGGGAAGTCCCACCAGGGCCGCGACGGCCAGCAGCAGAGCGGTCAGGCCGAGAGCGGGGCCGCGGGTGCTGTGAAGCCAGCGGAGGTTCACGGCCGTCAGCTCCTCGTCCACACCTGGTTGGTACCGCCGTTGCAGGTCCACAGCTGTAGTTGGGTGCCGTTGGCGGTGCCGCCGTCGATCGCGTCCAGGCAGGTGCCGGAGGCGAGGTTGACGATCGTGCCGTCGGAGCGGACCCGCCACTTCTGGCCGTAGGTGCCGTCGCAGTCGTGGATCTGTACGGCGGTGCCGTTGGCGGTGGCTCCGCCGGCCGCCTCCAGGCAGCGGTTGGCGAAGACGGTCAGTTCACCGCTCACCGTGGAGAACCAGGTCTGGTTGGTGCCGCTGTTGCAGTCCCACAGCGCCGGACGGGTGCCGTTGGCCTGGTTGCCGCCGGGCAGGTCCAGGCATCGGCCGGACTGCTTCTCCTGGTAGGCGCCGGTGGTGTTGGCGCGGTACCAGGTCTGGTTGGTGCCGCCGTTGCAGGTCCAGATCTGCAGCAGGGTGCCGGTGGTGGTGCCGCCCCCGGTGGCGTCCAGGCACTTGCCCGAGCTGGGGTTGACCACCGTACCGTCGCCGCTGACGGTCCACTGCTGGGCCGCCGAGCTGTTGCAGTCGTAGATCTGCACCGCCGTACCGTCGGCCGTCGCGCCGCCCTTGACGTCCAGGCACTTCGCACCGCCGTAGACCGTCAACTGCCCGGTCGAGGAGGCGGTCCAGGTCTGGTTCGCATCGCCGTGGCAGTCCCACAGGGCGATCTGGGTGCCGTTGGTCTGGCTCGCCCCGGGCACGTCCGCGCACAGGCCGGACTGGCTGCCCTTCAGCGCGCCGGCCTGGCCTCGGGTGGAGCAGGTCGACATGCCGGACGTGTAGGGGCACAGTGCCGTCACGAAGCCGCCGTTGGCGGCCTCCGGTACCGACAGGGTGTCGGAGCCGGTGACGACGCGGGTCTCGTGGGTCAGGCCGCCGGTGCCGTCGCGGACCGTCTCGGCCAGCCACTGTCCGGCGCCGAGGAAGGACAGCGGGGTCTGGAAGGTCTTGGCGGACAGGGCAGAGATGCCGCCGACGAACCAGCGCCCGCCGGCGCGACGGGCCAGGTACGTCTCCTTTCCGGGGCTGCCGCCGAGCAGGCGCGTCTCGTCCCAGGCGGTGGGGAGCTGGTCGAGGATGCGGAGCGCCTCGGGGTGTGCCTCGTAGCTCTCGGGGCTGTCGGCGAAGTGCTGCCAGCCGGACTCGAACACGACGGAGGTGGCCAGTTCGTGGGCGTCGGTGGTGTCACGGCCGGTCATGCTGAACACCACCGGGGTGAAGTCCATGCTGGAGATCACGTTCCGGGTGTAGGGCAGGATGGTGTCGAAGGCGGCGCGGTTGTGGAACTGTTCCGAGCCGTACACCGCCTCGGCGGCGACCACGTGGGGCCAGGTGCGCTGCATACCCCGGGGCATGGCGGTGCCGTGGAAGTTGACCATCAGCTTCAGGTCCGCGGTCTGCGCGAGGACGGCGTCGTACCACTGCAGGGTCGCCTGGCTGTACTCGTCGATGAAGTCGATCTTCACCCCGGCCACTCCCCAGTTCTTGACCTGTGGCAGCCACTGGGCGCGCTGTGCCGCGGTGCGCAGATCGGAGGAGTTGAACCAGAGGATGACCTGGACGCCTCTGGCCTTGGCGTACGACACGATGTCCGGTACCCAGGAGGACGACCAGCCCTCGTCGATCAGGACGTAACTCCAGCCGTGGCGCTGGGCGAAGTCGATGTACTGCTTCTGCCGGGCCTCGCTGGACGGGCTGCCGTGTTCGCTCAGCCAGGACCAGGCGACGGCGCCGGGCTTGATCCAGGAGGTGTCGGTGACCTTGGAGGGCGTGGCCAGGTCGTCGACGATCGTGGACCGGGTGACGCTCGCCAGGTCGCCGATGGCCGCGGTGCGCCACGGCGTCGACAGCGGCAGCGTGGTGGTGATCCCGCTGGCCAACTGGGCGGTGTAGGTGGCGGATCCGGACGTGTGGGAGAGGTAGGAGGCGGCGTACCGGCCGTCGAGGTCCGTCTCGGCCACCAGCGCGTAGGTGTCGCCGACCTGGAACAGCGCGGGCAGGTGGTAGGTGTTGGTCGGAGCGGCGGCCGCGGTGGTGGCGAACCACTGGCCCTGGTCCTCGTTGTCGGGCGGCACGAGCCATGCGTCGGCGGAGGCCGGGACCGTCCACGACGACGCCTCACCGGTCACGGTCACCGAGCCGCTGCCCGGCAGCACGTAGCGGTAGGCCACACCGGTGTCCGAGGCACGGACCACGACGTCGAGCCGGGCCCCGCCGGTGCCCGAGAAGGACAGGGTGGTCTCGGTATAGGCGGTCTGCCGGGTGCGCTGCTTGCCCGTGGTCATCGAGTACGACTCGGTGACCGTCCGGTCGCTGCGCTGCAGGAACGTCAGGTTCTTCGTCAGGTCGGCGGTGCTGGTCCGGATGCCTATCGGGGACGGTGACAGCACGGTCTGGCCGTGGCTGGAGGCGGCGAAGGTGAGGGTGCCGTCGTCCAGCGTGACCTGTGCGGCGGTCGGGGAGCCCGCGGACGGGCCGGTGACGGTCCAGCCGGTGGCCGCGGCCGCGGCGTGCGCCGGCACGACCAGGAGGGCCAGGGGCAACAGCAGTGCCGTCAGGCAGCGTTGCAGCAGGCGTCTGAGCGGGGTGGTGGGCATGGGCGTCCTTCATCGAGGTGGGTGGTGACGTGGGGGGTGCGCCGGGCAGCACGGTGCCGCCGAAGTGGTGAGCGGGCGACGCCGGGAGGAGGCCCGCCGGGCCGTGAGCACGTGTGGGGCGGCTACGGCCCGGCGGGAGCAGGGGAGGCTAGGTCAGCCGCCAGATCTGGTTGGCGCCGCCGGTGCAGGTCCAGATCTCCAGCGCCGTGCTGTTGGCCGTGCCGTGTCCGACCGCGTCCAGGCACTTGCCGGATCCGACGTTGACCACGGTGCCGTCGGAACGCACCCGCCACTGCTGGGCGGTGCCGCCGTTGCAGTCCCAGATCTCCACCGCGCTGCCGTCCGCGGTGGCACCGCCGGTGACCTCCAGGCACTTGGAGTCGTAGACGGTCAGCTGGTTACCGGTGGTGGAGGTCCAGGTCTGGTTGGTGCCGCCGTTGCAGTCCCACAGGGCGGGCTGCGCGCCGTTGGTCTGGCTGAAGCCGGGGACGTCGACGCAGCGGCCCGACTCCTGGCCCTTGACGGCCCCCGACACCGCGCCGCGGATCCAGTTCTGGTTCGTGCCGCCGGTGCAGGTCCAGATCTCCAGCGGGGTGCCGGGGGTTCTGCCGCCCGCGGTGGCGTCCAGGCACTTGCCCGAGCTGGGGTTGACCACCGTACCGTCGCTGTTGACGGTCCACTGCTGGGCCGTCGAACTGTTGCAGTCGTAGATCTGCACCGCCGTACCGTCGGCGGTGGCGCCGCCGTTGACGTCCAGGCACTTCGCGCCGCCGTAGACGGTGAGTCGGCCGGAAGGCGTCAGGGTCCAGGACTGGTTGGCGCCGCCGGTGCAGTCCCACAGCGCGATCTGTGTGCCGTTGGTCTGGCTCGCCCCGGGTACGTCCGCGCACAGTCCGGACTGGCGGCCCTTGAGGACGCCGCCGTGGTTGCCCGGGGGGTTGGCGGTGACGGAGAGGTTGTCGAACTGGTCGGTGCGGTAGCCGACCACCCCGATGCCGACCTGGCCCGCGGTGAAGGAGTCGTCGGTCGCCGTGCCGAGGGTGGCGCCGTCCGCGGTGGCGGTGATCAGGTCACCGGAGAAGCCGAGGGCCAGGGTGTGCCACGAGTTGGTGCCCAGTGCTGTCCGGTTGCCGGAGGCCAGCGTGGTCAGGTTGCCGGCCGCCGAGCTTTTGACGATGGACCAGGCGCCGGTGTCGCTCACCCTCAGCCGGTACGCGGCCTGGTGGCTCTGCGGACGGTTCTGGGTGTTGGCCCGGCCGAGGAGTTCGACGGTGCCGGCCTGCTGCAGGTCGACGTCGGCCTTGACGGTGTAGTCGCTCCACGTCGGGTCGCCGACAAGCGAGAAGGGGTCGGAGTCGTCCTGCCATTCGATCGGCTTGACCGGGGTCACCTGCTGCACGCACTGCCCCGTCCGGCCGTCGGCGCACGGGCGCGCCTCGAACGAGCCCTGCATGTCGGAGAGATAGGTCGCCTCGGTGCCCGTCGCGTCGCTGTCGAACGTGTCGCCGTAGGGCAGCGCGAGGGCGTGGGCGGCGGGCGCGGTGGCGGTGCCCCTGCCCTGGCCGGTGGTCGTGGTGACGCTGTAGATCCAGCCGGGTTGCAGCGTCAGCGAGTAGGAGCCCCCGGCCGGGGTGATGTCCTGGGTGTGCACGAAGTCCGTGGCCGGGCTCGGGCTGTTCACCCGGGTCGCCCACACGTGCACCGTGCCGGTGGACAGGCCGCCCTTAACCTGGACGTCGACGGTCTGCGCCGAGCCGGCGGTGGTGGTCTCCAGCACCGTGGAGTAGTCGGAGCCGTTCGGCGACTTCAGCGTCACATAGGTGCCGTTGGACTCGGCTCCGCCGAGGTAGCCCGACGCGGAGTCGACGAACGCCCAGCCCGGCCGGGCGAACTGGGTGACCTGGGCGGTCGCCCAGGTGTTCTCGCCGATCGCGTAGTTGCCGGACCACGGCGAGTTCGCGGTGGCCAGGCCGACCGTGCCGAACGGGAGGTTGGGGTAGAGGGCCGCGACCAGCGGCCAGTTGAGGTACGCGGTCATCCTCGCGTCCACGTATCCGCGCACGATCGAGCGGATCAGCGCCGGCGCCCCGGCGTCCATGTCCAGGGAGCCGTTCTCGGAGGCCCACAGGGGCTTGCCGTTGTTCTTCGCCGTGGTGGTGCTGGAGCAGGAGTCGGCGCTGCCGCCGTCGCCGCCCGCGCAGGGGTAGTGGGCGCCGATGACCGAAACGGCGTTGTCGAACGCCGTGTTGCTCGCCATGTCGTCGGCGACGCTCCAGCCCGAGTCGTCGGCGACGATCTGGACGGCGCCGTATCCCGCGTTGTCGAGCGCGGACCGCAACCGGACGTACCAGTCGGCGTCATGGCCCTTCTCGTTCCAGCCGCCGAGGTAGCCGACGGTGAGCCCGTGCTGTCTGGCACAGCCCAGCCAGGAAATCAGGTAGTTGATGGTGTCGGTGGACCAGAACCCGCCGCTGATCCAGCCCGGGGCCGCCCAGGCCAGTCCGTAGAACTTGATGTCCGGGTTACGGGCCTTTGCCTGCTCGGCGAGCCAGAACTCGTAGCCGGCGTCGCAGTTGATCTGTCCCTTGGTGTGCTCGATGGACGGTTCCGAGCCGTCCGTGGAGTTGGCGTCCCCGCCGATCTCCAGCTTCAGCAGCTGCAGGTTCGCGCCGTAGCCCGGCTTGAACAGGTAGTCGAGGATCTGCGACCGCTGGGCGGCCGGATAGTCCCGCAGCAGCCGGGAGTTGCCCCCGCCGCCGCTGATCGCGCCGATCCCGTCGAACGTCCGGCCGCTCTGACCGCCGTCCACCGTGATCGTCGTGGCCGTCGCCGCGCGGGCCGGCGGCACACCGGCCACGAGAAGGGCGGCCACCAGAGCCGTGAGCCACAGGGGCAGGAGGCGTTTCAGGGTTCGCTGCACAGTGTCGTCCTTCTCCAGTGGGGGGTGAGGACTGCTCTTGAGAGCGCTCTCAGGTGAGCGCGCAACGTCGAACCGTGCGTGGAGGTTTGGGCGCCAGTGTGGAGTCCTGTTGAATTACCGTCAAGGTCTATACCAGAGAACCCGTTTGAATCAGACGGAATGCGTCGGTCCTGCCAGGTCGCGAGCGCTCACGCACGGTCACACGGTCCCACGCCTTGACGGGTGCATGATCGATAGCCAACACTGCCAAACACGGCCGCGGCCAGGTGTGGAGCCGCTTCTCCAGCACAGCGCTCACCGTGGACACCCAGGGCCGCTGTACAACTCCGGCGGCGACGCGCGGTGCGGCTCACTTGGTGGCGTGGTCCGGCAGGGTGACGCTGACCGTCTTGAGCTGGGTGTACTCGTAGAGGGCCTCGATGCCCTTTTCCCGGCCGATGCCGCTCATCTTGTAGCCGCCGAACGGTGTCTCGACACCCATGACGCCGCCGTTGACAGCGACCTGGCCGGCCTCGACGCGATGGGCCAGGGCCATCCCTCGGGCGGTGTCCCCGCACCACACGGCGCCGGCCAGGCCGTACTCGGTGGCGTTGGCGAGGGCGACGGCCTCGTCCTCGGTGTCGAACGGCATGGCGACCAGCACCGGCCCGAAGATCTCCTCTCGTGCCACCTGCATGTCGGGCTTGACGTCGGTGAGCACAGTCGGCTGGATGTAGAGCCCCTGCTCGGGCGCCCCGTCCTCGCACTTGTGCCCGCCGACGGCGGCGTGGGCGCCCTCCTGCCGTGCGGTGGCAAGCATCCCGAGCACCTTGTCGGACTGCGGAGGAGTGACGATCGGGCCGAAGTCCTCGCCGGGCCGCTTGTCGTTCAGGATCGCGCCGATGCGACGTACCAGCTCGTCCTGCACGCTGCGCTCGACCAGCAGCCGGGTGGTCGCGGAGCAGACCTGTCCGGAGTTGATCAGGACGGACATCGCCGCTGCCCTCGCGGCAGCGTCGAGGTCGGCGACGGCGAAGACCAGAATCGGGCTCTTGCCGCCCAGCTCTAGGGCGAGCGGTATGACGCGCTCGGCGGCGATCCGACCGATGGCCTGGCCTGTGGCGACCGAGCCGGTGAAGCCGACCCGGCGGACGAGGGGGTGTGAGACCAGCGGGACGCCGACGGTGGGGCCGAGTCCGGTGACGACGTTGAGGACGCCGGCGGCGGCCAGCGGGGTGAGGAT
>NZ_JAGXJL010000104.1:0-15025 GCF_019091475.1 Streptomyces sp. GbtcB6
TGCGTCCTGTACGGGCGGCTGTGGCTCGCACTCGGCGACCAGGACCTCGTCCTGAGTGCCGGGGACGTCGCCGAGTTCGACACCCGCAATCCCCATGGGGTCGCGAACGCCGGCCCCGGCGGCCCGGTCGAGTACCTGATCATGTTCGGGCCGCAGGGAGAGCGCCTGCGACCGCGCACCCCGCCCGCCCCCGGCCCCAGGGCCCGATAGCAAGCAGCGAACGAACGGCCTGACGTCCCGGATACGCCCAGGATGTCAGGCCTCTTCCTCGTCGTCCTCAGCGGCGTCGGGGTCGCGGAAGGGGCGCAGGCCCTGGCCGGGGCCGCTTGCCTTGATGTTGAACAGGTAGCGGCCCAGGAAGTTGATGTGCCGGTCCTTGAGCGGGGAGAGCCGGGCGACGTCCTCGTCCTTGACGGCGTGGCCCTCGGCGCGGAGCCGGGCAACAGCAGCGTCCAAGTAGCGGGTGTTCCACAGCACGACGGCATTGAGAACGAGACCCAGACTGGCCAACTGATCCTCCTGGCCCTCGCGGTACGCCTGTCGGATCTGGCCCCGGCCGCCGTGGCAGATCGCGCGGGCCAGGCGGTGGCGGGACTCCTGCACGGTAAGCTGCCGGTTCATGAGCCGCCGGTAGGTGCCGTCCACCGGGTCGACCAGGGCGAGCATGTGCATGGTCTTGTCGGCGGAGGCTGGTCTTGGCGCCAGACCTGCCGCGAGGACACCTGAAGCAGATGCGCTCCCGATGGCGCCTGCTACCGCCGGGCCGGACCGCCGTGATCGTGCTCGCCCTGCTGCGCTCGACCAGGGGCCGACGGAGGTGAGGCCCTCGGCCTGATCGGCTGGGGCGACATCGATCTCGACGACGGCAACGCCGAGATCGTCTACTGGGTGCTGCCCGAGGCGCGCGGCGGCGGTGTCGTCGTTGAGGCAACCCGGCGTATCAGCCAGTGGGCCCTCGAAGACCTGGGCCTGCACCGCCTGCGCCTGTGCCACTCGACGGCGAACCCGGCGTCCTGCCGCGTGGCCGAGAAGGCCGGCTACTCCTTCGAGGGCACCCAGCGTGGCGCGCTGCTGCATGAGGACGGATGGCACGACGAGCATCTGCACGCCCTGGTGCAAGGCGATACGTGAGAGGTCGTGTTCTGTGGGCGTTCCGGCCCGGACCTAGGCCAGGAACACGGGTGGCCGCCCGGCCAGGCCCGCATGCCGGCACGGGCACGATCCGGTGCGGCGGGCTGGGGCGGTCAGCTCTGGTGCCGGTAGTAGGTGATGTCGTCCGTGGTGGCGTAGTTGCCGTGGTCGACGTCGATGACGGTGAACACGGCGATGTCGCCGTTCGTCGTGTCACGCAGGCACACTGTGCGGCCGGGCGGGGCCTGGCGGAAGTGGATCCATCCCTTCGCGGGGCGGCGGGTGGCCTTGGCGGCGCACTGGGCGGCGCTCGGCGCGGTCTTGCCGGGGACGACGTAGGCGTCGGTCAGCGGCTGGATTTCGAAGGCGCCGTTGCCGTCACCTCCGGCGTTCGTGCTGACGCTCCAGGAGGACTCGGAACCGCTGACCGCCCCGGCGCGCAGGTCGAAGGCGTAGTTGTAGTTCTTCAGCGACAGCGTCCGGTGTCCGTAGACCAGGGTGTAGCCGCTGGAGGCTGACACGGTGTCGCCGCCTTTGGCCTTCGGCGCCAGCACCCCGTACACGACGGCAGCCGCCGCGGCCGTGACCGCCGCCGTCACCACAGCGGTCGTCACCCGCTCATGGGCTCCTCGCGGGTGCCCACCGGACGGTTCCGGTTCCGGATCGGGCGGATCCGTGTCCGGGGGCGTAGCTGCGGGCGGGGCGTGATCGGCCCACGGCGACAGAGCCTTGTCCACCGCCCCGGAGGCCGCGACGGCGAAGGCGATGGCCACGGCCCACCGGTCGGCCGCGTCATGCGCCAGCCACAGCACCGTCAGCGCATACAGCCCGACCAGTGCCGTGCCGAATGTCCCCAGCGTCGCGAGGAATAAGACCGCTCTCCGGCGTCCTTCGTTCATGGCCGCTCCCCCTGCCACTCGTGGCCCATCCAGCTTGGCATGGAACGGACAAGGCAGGGAGGGGGCCGCGTGTGAACACGACCGGGAGGTCTACAGGTCGTTGCCCGCGTAGGAGAGATTGAAGTTCTTGTTCGTCAGCGGGAAGTCCGGGACGATCGTGTCCGCCAACGCCACCGGCAGGGCAGGCCAGTTGAAGAACGACGGGTCGACCGGCTTGACGCGGGCGAGCGTGCCGTCGGGGGCGAGTTCGACGCGGGTGGCGATGGTGCCCCGCCAGCCCTCCACCAGGCCCACCCCCGTACGGGGACCAGTACCAGGTGGGGGTGCGGGGGCCAGTACGGCTGCGGGGGCACTGATGTCCTCGGCGAACTGTGCGACCAGCGCGAGGGAGATGCCGATCTCCTCGGTGCGGACCAGGAAACGGGCCAAGACGTCGCCGCTGTCGTGCACGGGGATGGTGAGTTGGGCGCCGTATCCGGTGAAAGGGTGCGCCACCCGGGCGTCGTCGGTGATGCTGCTGGCGCGGGCGACGTAGCCGAGACAGCCGATTTCCCGGGCCGCGGCGGCGTGCAGGATCGCGGTGCCGGTGAAGCGGTCACGGACGGTGGAGTGGCCCAGGGCGAGGTCGGCGATCTCGCGGATGTCCTCCCCGATCGCCTTCAGCCGGGTCGCGTCGGGCAGCGCGTGGAGAACGGCTCCACCGGGGACGATGCCGCCGCGCAGCAGCCGGTGGCCGGTGATCTCCTTGTTGAGGCGCAGGAGTTGCTCGCGCACGCGCTGGGCGTGGGCGTTGAGGATGGAGTGGCCGACATCGTTGCAGAGCATGCCGAGGTCGGCCACGTGGCTGTGGACGCGCTCCAGTTCCAGGAGCATCGCGCGGGCACGCCGGGCCTCTTCGGGCACGTCGGTGCCGGTGGCCTCCTCGACGGCCAGGCAGTACGCGAGGGCGTGCCCGACGGCCGTGTCCCCGCTGACGCGTTCGGCGAGAGGGAGTCCGGCAGCCGCCGATCGGCCCTGGAAGAGTTTCTCCACACCCTTGTGGACGAACCAGAGGCGGGCCTTGAGTTTCAGGATGGTCTCGCCGACGACGGAGAAGCGGAAGTGCCCGGGTTCGATCAGCCCGGCGTGCACCGGGCCGACGGGGATTTCGTAGACGCCGTCACCCTCCACCTCCAGGAAGGGGTAGGGGCCTTCCTGCTCGCCGAAGGCGGGCGGGGGCCCGGCGTCGGGGCGCATCGGGTACCAGTGGCGCGGCCAATGGAAGTGGCGGACGAGACGGCGGGGCAGCGGATGGTCGAGGGGGACGATGCCGAACAGGTCGCGCATCTCCCGTTCGAACCGGCCTGCGGGGAAGGACAGATGGGCCAGGCTGGGTACCGCGGGGCGGTCGGGGTCGAGGCGGATCTGGAGCTCCACCCGGGTGTCGGGCGGGCCGGCCACGAACAGGTACACGACGCGGGGGCCGCCTTTGTCGCTGTGCACGGCGACCAGGGCGAGCCGGTGGCCCTGGGCGAGCAGCTGCTCGGCATGTTGGGGCAGAGTGGCGGCGCTGACCTGGTACGTCTTGCGCATGGCGTCAGTGGCCTCCGATCGCGTGGGCGGCGGCGTGCAGCAGGTCGGTGAGCGGGCCAGTGGCGATGCCCAGGGCGGCGCAGGCGGCCAGGCCCAGCAGCAGGGGCCAGAGGGCCGAGGGGCTCTCCTCGCCCGGCGTTTCCGGTCCGAGCAGCATCCGGGCGGTGCGGGCTGCCAGCGCGGCGAAGGCCGCCAGGATGAGCGACAGGGCCGCCGCCATGGCCCACCCGAGGCCGCCTCCGGCGGCGAACCCGGCGCGGGCGATGCCGAGTTCGGAGGCGAAGAGGCTGAATGGCGGGAAGCCGAGCAGTGCTGCCACGGCCAGTCCGAACGCCCCGCCCAGCCAGGGCACTTGGGCGATCAGCCCGCGTACCCGTCCGATCCGGCTGGTGCCCGTCAGCTGGAGCATCCGGCCGGAGGCGCAGAATGCGACCGACTTGGCGAGCCCGTGTCCGGCGATGTGCAGCAGGGCGGCGGACAGGGCGAGCGGGCTGCCGATTGCCGCGGCGAGGGCGATCAGGCTCATGTGCTCCATGGACGAGTAGGCCAGCATGCGTTTGTAGTCGCGCTGGGCGAGCAGCAGCCCGGCCGCGAGGGCCAGGGTGAGCAGGGCGATGACGGCCAGCAGTGCCTGGGTGAAGCCCGGGCCGAGGGCCGCGTCGGCGATGACCCGGTAGCGCAGGATCGCGGCGAAGGCGACCGACAGCAGGACGCCTGACATCAGCGCGGAGACCGGTGCGGGCGCCTGGCTGTGTGCGTCGGGCAGCCAGGCGTGCAGAGGGACGAGACCCGCCTTGGCGCCGAAGCCGAGGACGACGAGGCTGATGCCGAGCCGGGTGACCGCCGGATCGAGCCGGCCGACGCGGGCGACGAGGGTGGGCCAGTCCAGGGCCCACGCCTCGGCGATACCGGCCTGCCGGGCCGCGTAGTAGATCAGCACCGTGCCGAGAAAAGCGAGGGCGATGCCCGCCGAGCAGATCACTACGTACTTCCACGCCGCCTCCACCGAGGCGCGGGTGCGGCGGTGGCCGACGAGGAAGGCGGTGACGATGGTGGTCGCCTCGATCGCCACCCACAGCACGCCGAGGTTGGCGGTCACCACCGCCAGGCACATGCAGGCGAGGAAGGCGTGGACCAGGGACTGGTAGCGCCACACGGCGGATCCGGTGGCCTGCTCGCGCGCCAGGTAGGCGGGGCTTGATGCGCAGGCGATCAGTGCGACCGCACCGATGACGAGCAGCATCCAGACGGTCAGAGCGTCCGCGCGCAGCAGCCCGGAGTACACCGACCGTGGCCCGTTCTCGACGATGCCGGCGGCGAGCAGGCTCCCGCACGTGAGGATGGCGGCGGGTGAGACGAGACCGGCCCAGTCCCACCCGTGCCGCTTGGGCACCTGGCTTGGCTCGGGGGGCTCCGCGACCAGGACGGCGCCCTGGGAGGACGCCCGCTGCCGGATCTCGGTGAGCTGCGCGGCGAACACCGCGGCGGTCGAGCGGGTGCGCAGTCCGGGCAGCGCGTACGCCCCCGCGACGGCCAGCGGTACGGCGGCGGGCGCGGTGAGCAGCAGCGCGAAGGCGGTCGGGCTCATCAGTCGTGCAGCTCCCGCAGGTCGTCGATGTCGGTGGTGCCGAACGCCTCCCGCATCCGGGTGGTGAGGATCTGCAGCACCAAAACGGCCAGCAGTACGTCGAAGGAGACGCCGAGTTCGACAATGAGCGGCACACCAGAGGTGGCGAGAAAGGCGGTGGCGGTGATGCCGTTGTCCAGCAGCAGGAAGCCGACCACCTGCGCGAGCGCACGCCTGCGGGTCACCAGCACGAAGAAGCCGATCAGCACGACCGCGAGACCGACCGGCAGCGCCCGCGTCGCCGGGGTCGGATCCAGTTCGACGAGCGGGCGGGCGACCGCGTAGGCGAGCAGGGTGAGCGCGGCGGCGGTCAGCAGGGAGGCGGCGACATTCACCAGCGGCTGAGCCTCCCGTGTCTCCTCGCTGTAGGCGCGTGCGGGTGCGACCGCGGCCAGGGCCCGGCGCATCAGATGGGGCAGGACGCCGGCGCGCAGGACGCCGATGCCCAGGCCGACGCCGATCAGGTCCCACCGTTGTTCGTGCGTGCCGAGCAGGACGGCGATGGCGGCCAGGGCGATGCCCTGGAGGGCGAAGACGCGGACAATGGCGGCCAGTTCGCGCCGCCACAGCACGATGACGGCCGCCAGCAGGAACGCGCCGCAGGCCAGGTCGAGGAGCTGGGTGAACAGGCCGTCGCTCATGAGGCTCCGCTCAGGAAGTACGAGGACGTCACCGCGAGCAGGGCCAGCAGTAAAGACCCGGCGAGCAGTTCGGGCACCTTGAACAGGCGCACCTTGGCCCAGAACACCTCCGCCGCCGCGAGCACGGCGCCCAGCAGCACCAGCTTCGCCGCGAACGCGACCAGGGCCACGGCCAGGGCGGCCCAGGAGATGCTCGTAGCGATGCCCCACGGCACGAACAGCGAGGCCAGCAGACCGAGCAGCAGGGTGAGGCGCATCTGGGCGCCGAGTTCGGCCAGGGCCAGGTCGGGGCCTGCGTATTCGAGCACCATCGCTTCGTGGATCATGGTGAGTTCGAGGTGGGTGGAGGGGTTGTCGATGGGGATCCGTCCGGTCTCGGCGAGGACGGCGACCGCGAGCGCGGCGGTGGACAGCAGGCCGACGGGGGAGGCGAGGCGGCCCGGTTCGTGGACCGCGCCGGAGACGATGGCCGGCAGGTTGGTGGTCCCGGCCGGTATCGACAGCGCGAACACCGACAGCAGAATGGTCGGCTCAACGAGCGCGGCGACCGTCATCTCCCGGGAGGCGCCCATCCCGCCGAACGCCGTGCCGGTATCCAGCCCGGCCAGCGCGAGCGCGAGGGTGCCCAGGGCGATCAGCGCCACCACCACGATCAGGTCCGCGTGGGAGCTGACCGGGGTGTCGGTCGACAGCAGCGGGACGAGGGCGGCGGCCACCACCGTGGTGGCGACCAGCAGCGCCGGGGCTGCCCGGAAGGCGGGACCGGTACCCATCGGGGTGATCGGTTCCTTGCGCAGCAGCTTGCGGGCGTCCCGCCAGGGTTGCAGGACACCGGCCCCTGCCCGCCCTTCCAGCCACGCCCTCACCTGCCGCATCCACCCGGTCAGCAGCGGGGCCCCCGCAACGATCGCGACGACCTGACCCGCGACGGCCATATACCCGATCTTGTTCATCACCAGCCCACCGCCAACACCAACAGCAGCACGACCAGGCCGGCGAAGCCGTAGCCGAGGTAGAGATGGACGCTGCCGCCCGCCAGCCGCCGCGCCGCGCGTCCGGCGCCGGCCAGCGCGCCGAGCACCGGCTCGTACAGGCGGTGCTCGATCCGGTCGGGCACCGCGCGGGAGAAGCGAACCCGCTCCACCAGGTACGACGACTCGCGCACCGGCGTCACATTCACATCCTGTTCCGGGGCGAGGACGTCATCGAAGACCCGCTGCAGCGGCTCCGCGAACGACGTCGCTGTATAGGCCATGCGCGGGGTGGGCGCCCCGCCGCCGCAGTCCCACAGCCGGGCGTCTTTGCGGCGCCGCCTGCGGCCGTAGAGCCGGGGCAGCCAGGTGGCCAGGACGAGTGCCCCGGTCAGGGCTGAGGTGATCCACAGCGGTGAGAGCGACGCGGAGATGTCGGCGAGCCGCACCTTCAGTCCGCCGCCCGACACTGCCTCGCTGCCCGGCAGCCCGACCGCTCCCACGGCCCGGTCCAGGCTGTCGCCCAGCAGGCCCGGCACCAGCGCCAGGGCTACGCAGGCGGCGGCGAGCAGTCCCATTCCGGCGAGCATGAGCGGCGGTGATTCCTTCGCCTTGGCGGCCTTCTCGCTGCGCGGCCGGGCGAAGAAGCCCACGCCGAGCGCCTTGACGAACACCGCCGCCGCGAGCCCCGCCGACAGCGCGATCAGCGCCACGGCGACGGGCAGGACGACGGCCGGAGCAACACCGGGTACCTGAAGGCCGTGGATCAGCGACTGCAACAGCAGCCACTCACTGATGAAGCCGTTGCCGGGCGGCAGCGCCACCGCCCCCAGCGCGGCGACCGCGAACAGGCCCGCCGTGACCGGCATCCGCGAGCGCAGCCCACCCAGCAGATCCAGGTTCCGCTCGCCGGTGGAACGCAGCACCGAGCCCGCCGCGCAGAACAACAGGGCCTTGAACCCGGCGTGGTTGACCACGTGCAACAGCGCGGCCGTCAGCGCCAACGCGGCCAGCGGCCGGTCACCGTAGGCCGTGAACAGGCCGGACGCGCCGACCCCGATCAGGACCAGGCCCATGTTCTCGGATGTCGAGTACGCCAGCAGCCGCTTCAGGTCGGAGGCCATGGCCGCTTGCAGGATGCCGTACACCGCGGACAGCCCGCCGAGCGCGAGGACCGTCAGCCACCACCAGGCAGGCCCGCCGCCGAGCAGGTCGAAGCCGGTGCGTACCAGGCCATAGACGCCGAGGTTGACCATGGCGGCGCTCATCAGCGCCGAGACAGGACTGGGCGCCTCGGGGTGGGCACGCGGCAGCCAGGCGTGCAGCGGGACCGCGCCCGCCTTCGACGTGAACCCGGCCGCCACCAGGACGAAGACGAGACCGCGCACGGTCGGCGAGATGCCCGAGGCGCCGGCCCGCAGGGCCGTGAACGTCTCGCCCCCCGCCTGGGCCGCAAACAGCGCGAGCCCCACCAGCAGCAGCACCAGCCCGAGGTGCGTCATCACCGCATACCACACGCCCGCCTGCCGCACCGCGGCCCGCTGCCGGTGCTCGGCCAGCACCAGCAGCAGCGAGGCGAGCGCCATCAGCTCCCACAGCACCAGGAAGGTGGACACCGACGCCGCCACCGGTACGAGGACCAGCGTCAGCGCGAACAGGGGCAGCACCGCCTGCGCGGTACGCGAGCTGAGTCCGTGCTGCCCGTGCCCGGCCGTGTACCCGATGCCGTAGACCGCGACCGCGGTCACAACGGCCCCCGCGACCGCCATGAACAGGCCGGCCAGTGCGTCCACCGCCAGATGCGTCCCGGCCAGCGGCAGCAGTCCCGGGAAGATGGCCGACCAGCGGCTTCCGCCCAGTGCGGCCACCCCTGCCGTGCCCCCCGCCGCGCCTGTGCCAGCCGTCAGCACTCCCACGACCGGCACACGCAGTCGGTACGGCAGCCCGAACCCGGCGAGTGCGCCCGCTCCGGCCATTGCGGTGGCCGTCGTGAGGGCGGCCGGGATCAGGATCACCGTCCGGTCACTCTCCTGAGCGCCGCCACGATCTCCTGCGGCTCCGGCGGGCACCCGGGCACGGACAGGTCCACCGGCACGACATCGGTTACGGCGCCCTCGACGCCGTAACCGCCCGCGAACTCGCCGCAGTTGATCGCGCAGTCGCCCACCGCGACCACCAGCTTCGGCTCGCCCATCGCGGCGACCGTGCGGCGCAGCGGCTCGGCCATGTTCCGGGTCACCGGTCCGGTCACCAGGGCGACGTCGGCGTGCCGGGGCGAGGCCACCAGCCGCGCCCCGTACCGCTCGGCGTCGTACACCGGGTTGAAGGCCGCCGCGATCTCGATCTCGCAGCCGTTGCAGGAACCCGCATCCACACACCGCACCTGCACCGACCCACCGAACTCCCGTGCTCTCGCCGGCACCTCGCCCTGCGGGCGCGGCGGCGCGGGCTCGGCCGTCCGCCCCGTCTCACGGATCTTGCGCAGCAGGCCCATGACCCCTCCCATCGATGGTGAGGACCCTCCGCAGGCGACCAACCGGTCATCCCACGGACGGAGTTACGGCACCTTTCCGACACTTTGCCCTTATCGGGGCTTTTGTTGAAGGCGGCCGCCTCCGGCACCACAGAGCGCTGTCAACTCCACGGAGACGGCCGCCGATCGAGGGCCGTCGCTACGACGGCGGTTTTCCTTCCGCCTGCGCGGCCCGCAGGTCGGCGAGGAGTTCGGCCTGGCCGGCCAGCACGCCCGAGAGGATGGTCCGCGCGACCCGCAGCAACTCCGCCACCTGCGGGCTGGTCAGCGAGTAGTACACGTTGGACCCCTCCTTGCGGGTCCGCACCAGGTTCGCCCGTCGCAGCACGGCCAGCTGCTGCGAGAGGTGCGCCGCCTCGATGCCCACCTCGGGGAGCATCTCCGCGACCGCGTACTCGCGCTCGCTCAGCAGTTCCAGGACCCGGATCCGGGCCGGATGCCCGAGAGTTTTGAAGAACTCGGCCTTCAGCTGGTACAGCGGCGTACTCACCTGGCCACCCCCTTCCCCGGACAGCAGCACGCTCCCGCCGGCCGCACGTCGGTACATCGCATCCGCCTACTCGTCACACACATACGGGCATCCTCGCCTGCGGCGCCGGCCAGGCCGAACCCGCGCCGGGGAACCGGGCGGGATTCACCCATGACAACCTCAGGAATTGCTAACATTAGCAACTCTATAGGTCGCGTGAGGGAGGCTTGCATGAGAATCACCCCGCTGCGGGGACCGGGAGTCGCCTGGTTCACGTGCTCGGCCTGCCGCCTCAAGTGCCATCCCAGCGCCGTCGGGCCGGACGGGAACTGCCCGCGCTGCGGGAGCTCCCGCATGCTCAAACTGTCCCTCGGCGGCCGGTCCGCCCAGCCGGCGCCGGACGGTCCTCGCGGCTGACCGCGCACGGCATCCGGTCGAGGGGAGGAAGAACGGTGGACGACTGGGCCGCCCAGGCCGGTAGCGGAATCCGCTTGGAGTGGGGGCCTGCCGGTGCGGGCCGGCTCGCCGCAGCGGTCGCCTGCCTGGTCGTCGTCGATGTGCTGTCCTTCACCACGGCGGTGAGCATCGCCGTCCGGCAGGGCACCCGGATCCTGCCGTTCTGGCTGCCGGACGGCCCCGCCTCCGCGCCGGAGCGGGCGGCCGCCGAGAAGGCCGCCGCCGTCTACGCGCAGCAGTCCGGTGCACGACTGGCCGTCGACCGCCGCGCCGTCACACCCGCCACCCCCTGGTCGCTGTCCCCGGCCCACCTGCGCACCGCGCCGTTCGTCGCCCGCCTGGTGCTCCCCTCCCCGAACGACGCGGCCATTACCGCTGCCGCACCGCCCCACGTGCGGGTGGTCGCCGTCTGCCTGCGCAACATCACCGCGGCCGGCGAATGGCTCACCGCCCGGGGCTACGGCACGCCCCAGCATCCCGTCGCCGTGATCGCCGCGGGCGAGCGGTGGCCGGACGGCAGCCTGCGCCCCGCCCTGGAGGACCTCCTCGCAGCCGGCGCCCTCATCTGCGACCTGCACACGCAGGGCGCGGGCCCGCTCTCCGCCGAAGCGGCGGCCGCGAAGGCGCTCTACGAAGGCACCGCCGACCTGCCGCATGCGGTGGCCACCAGCGCCTCCGGGCGGGAGCTGGCCGTGACAGGGTTCGCCGAAGACGTCGCCATCGCCACCGAGGAGGACGCCTGCGTGATCGTGCCCGTCCGCGACCGGGACGGCGCCTTCGCCCCCGGATGAGCCCCGCGGGTTACTCCCCGGCCCGGTCTGTGGTGGGCCACCCGGTCGTACGCCACTCGTGACGGCCCCGCGCAGGGTCGTCGCCATCGGCCCCTGGTGTGCGATGGGCGACCAGTGCCGCGGCCAGGTCGGCGTGCACGGGGATGTCCGGGCAGTCCCCGGCGGGAACGAGGGAGCCGTCGGCGGGGATCGCGGCCAGCTCCAGGGAGCGGCCCGTCGCGGCGAGCCGCACGGCGGCGTTGGTGATCGCCAGCTGTCCCTCGGTCGACCAGCTGCGCAGTTCGCTGAGGTCGACGATGACCGGTCCGGTGCCGCGGGCGAGCACCCAGCCGACCGCGCCGGCAAAGCGGCGGACCGCGTCCGGGCCCAGGTATCCGGCGACGGACAGGATGCCGAGGTCCTGTTCGATTCTGTAGCGCCAGTCGATCGTCATGACGGTGAACTTCCTTGTGCGGGCGGCTTGTCGGGGTTGGCCGTGCGGTCAGAGAGGGAGGGTGATCCAGATGCTTTTGCCCTTGCCGTCCGCGTCGGCCCGGACGGCGGCGGTGCCGCTCAGGCCGAGGGTGAGTTCCATGACGGTGCCCAGACCGCCGGCTCCCGTGCCGGTGACCGCTCCGTACAGCGCGGGCTGGTAGGGGTGGCGGTCGTGGACGGCGAAGGCCAGGCAGTCCGCACCCGCCGCGTAGATCACCGTGAGCTGCGGGGAGAGCACGGCGGCATGCCGGACACTGTTGGTGACCAGTTCGCTGAGGATCAGCAGCGCCGGGTCCACCGCGGGATGACGCAGACTGACCCCCCACTCGATCAGGATCTGTTCAGCGGTCTCGCGGGCGACGCGGACCGCCGACGGCTCGCTCGGCAAGGTGAGCACGTGCCGGTGCGGCAGCGTCTGCAACTGCGTGGACATCAGCCCTCCGTCCCGCGGGCGAGACGGAAACCGGTGACCGTCTGGGGGTGGATCCGCAGGATCGTGTCGTGCGGGCCGTGCGTCCAGCCGGCCAGGGTGCGCCGGTAGTGGGCCGCCTCGTGCGCGTCGGTGACCACGTCGGCGGGACCGGTCACGGTCACCGTCCAGCCGGTGCCACTCACCGCGCGGACCTCGTCCACCTGGTAGGTCGCCGTCGTCGGCACGGCAGCCGCCTGCACCGGGGTGCGCACCACCAGCCGCCCGTACTCCCACACATGCCGGGCGGGCCGGACCACGGTCAGCTCCCGCTGGACGAACACCAGCCGCCCCAGGCTGCTGCCCTCCACCAGCCACAGCGCCTCCGCACCGGAGACCTCGACCATGCGCAGAGTGGCGGGAGTGGTGCTCATCGGACTGGTTCCTCACTGACGTCGTTCGTCTTCGGGCGCGCCGTCTGCGTCGTCTGTGCGGGGACGGCGAGCAAGACGCCCGCCATCTCCAGGTGGTCGCGGGCGGCCCGGATCGCCTCGGGGGTGCTGCCGTACTCCCGGCCCTCCAGGCGAAGCAGGTCGAGCGCACCCACCGATTCGAGGACCTGGCGCTGACCGGGGCGTATCCCGGAGGTCATGACGACGATGCCGCGCCGCTTGAGCTTCTCCACGGCGTCCTTCAGGACGAGGGCGCCGGTGGCGTCCATCGTGGACACCCGGGACATGCGCAGGATGACGACACGGACGTCAGCGACCTCGGTCAGCTCCAGCAGGAAGCGGTGGGCGGCGGCGAAGAACAACGGGCCGTCGATGCGGTAGGCGACGATGTGCTCGGCCAGCAGCGCGTGCTCCTCGTCGCTGTGGTCACCCTGGTCCAGCGGGACCTGGTCGAAGCGGGCCTGCTTGGCGACGGCGCGCAGGGCGAGGGCACCGGCCACGACCAAGCCGATGATCACCGCGTAGACGAGGTCCAGGGCGAGCGTGGCGACGGCAGTGAGGACGAGGATGAGCGCGTCGGAACGCGTGGCCTTCGCCATCGCCCGCAGCGAGCCGACCTCGACCATGCGGATCGCAGTGGCCAGCAGAACGCCCGCCAGGGCGGCCAGGGGGATCTTCGAGACCAGGGGCGCGGCGGCGAAGACGATCACGGCGAGGACCGCGGCATGCGTAAGGGCGGCGAGGCGGGAGCTGGCGCCGGTGCGGACATTGACCGCGGTACGCGCGATGGCGCCGGTCGCGGGGACCCCGCCGAACAGAGGGGCGGCGATGTTCGCCAGGCCCTGGCCGAACAGCTCGCGGTCGGGATTGTGCTTCTGCCCCACCGTCATACCGTCCGCGACCGACGCGGACAGCAGCGACTCCAGGGCGGCCAGGGCGGCGACCGCCACCGCCGGGGCGAGCAGGGAGCCCAACGAGCCGAGCTCCAGGAAGGACAGGGAGGGAGCGGGCAGCCCGGACGGCAGGGTGCCGATCGGCTTCGCCGCGTCCAGTCCAGCCACCTGCGCCACCAGCGTGGCCGCGATCACCGCGAGAATCGAGAAAGGGATAGTCGGCTGCCAGCGGGCGCCCACCAGCATGACCGCGGCCACGGCGACCGCGAAACCGACAGCGGTCCAGTTCGGATTCTTCGCGAACTCCTCGACCGCGCGCCAGGTGACCACGAGCACTCGGTCGCCCTCCGGCTTGGGCACGCCGAGAGCGTTCGGGATCTGCTGCAAGCCGATGACGCAGGCGATGCCGAGGGTGAAGCCCTCGACGACCGGGGCAGGCACGTACTGCATGTAGCGGCCGGCCCTCAGCGCGGCCAGGGTGACGAGCATGACGCCCGCCATCAGCCCGACGGTCAGCACGCCCCTCGCCCCGTACTGGCCGACGATCGGGACGAGGACCACGGTCATGGCGCCCGTCGGGCCCGACACCTGCAGATTGGATCCGCCGAACACCGCGGCGAGCGCACCGGCGACCACCGCGGTCGCCAGGCCCGCCTCCGCGCCCAGACCCGAGGAGACGCCGAAGCCGAGCGCGAGCGGCAGCGCCACGACGGCCACGGTGAGCCCGGCCAGCAGGTCCCGGCGCGGGTCGCGCCGCACCTCTGCCAGGTCGGCACGCGTGGGCAGGAGCGAAGTGATCCGGGCCCAGGCCCGGCTGCATGCCGTGGTCATCGCGCGGCGACCTCGGAGTCCCGCAGCTCGGCCAGCAGCTCGTTCTGCCCGGCGAGCATCTCGGTCAGGATCCGCCGCGCGGCCGTCATCAGGTCGGCGACGTCTCCGCCGGCCAGTGCGTAGACAACCGCCTGGCCCTCGCGGGTCGAGCTGACGATCCCGGAGCGCCGCAGCACCGCCAGCTGCTGCGACAGGCTGGAGGGCTCGACGTCGATGGCGGCAAGGAGGTCCCGCACCGGCATCGGCCCGGCCTGCAGCAGCTCCAGCACCTGTATCCGCGCGGGATGCCCCAGCATCCGGAAGAACTCGGCCTTGGCCTGGTACAGCGGAACGGACACGACTCCTCGGCTTCCCCTACGAAGACCCCACCCCCGCGGGGCAGACACAGCACACGCCAGACACGTAAGTGCTGCGCCCGCGGCTACCGGATCAGGACGGGACGGACGCAGCAACCACAGCATCTAATCAATTGCGAAATTTAGCAATTCCGATATCCGCTGTCTGCCGTTCCGTACGTGGGTGGCGGGAAGCGGCGCGGGCGAGCAGCAGACCGCAGCACCTCCGCCTCCCGGAGATGGAGCGCCTGGACGGCGAAAGCGAGCCGCGTGTCGGACCGGGTGCCAGGGTGGAAGACACGGCGCGCGGAAGCCGCCCGTCATCTGCCGGGAGGACAGCCACGATGACGTTCTCGTACCAGCGTCTGCGTTCGCGGGCTCAGAGCAGTGTCCGCCAGTAGTCCCACCAGCGGGTGGCGATCAGCAAGCCGATCACGCCGTACCAGGTGACCGGCACCGTCCATTGAGTGACTCTGTCGGGAATCTTGAGGACGGGCGTCACTTCCCTTGGCGCCACCACAGCGGCCGGGGTAAGTCTCTT
>NZ_JAGXJL010000105.1:0-10290 GCF_019091475.1 Streptomyces sp. GbtcB6
ACGGATGGCGCGCTCGTCGTCGGCGCTGTGCACGGCGCCGGAGAGGCCGTAGCGGGAGTTGTTGGCGATCCGGACCGTCGTAGGGGGTGCAGGTCACGGACGGATGTTCGGTGGAGCCGTAGGCCCGGAAGACGCTGATCCCCAGGGACTCCAGCCGGGTCGTCACGGCGGAGGCGACGGAAGCGCCGCCCAGGCCTGCGTACTTGAGGTGCGCGATGTGCTCGGGCGTGCAGTCGGGATGGTCGAGCAGGCTCGTCATGTAGTACGTCGCCCCGCCGCCGACCGTGAGCCCTTCCGCCCGCATCAGCGCGAGCGCCTGGGCCGGGCTCCAGGTGTCGCCGAGGTTGACCGGGGTGCCGTCGAGGACAGGGATGAGAAAGGCGTTGATCATGCCGATGAAGTGGCCGACCGGCGCCACGGTGAACTGCCGCCCCCGGTCGGGCGGGTAGCTCGCGGCCAGCTGACGGGTCTCGTAGCCCAGGATCCGGTGACTGTGGATCACACCTTTCGGGTCCCGGGTGGTGCCCGAGGTGAAGGCGATGAGCGCGGGGGCGTCCGGGTCGACGGGCAGGACACCGGCCAGGGGTTCGTCGGCGAGCAGCGCGTCGAGGTCCCGGCCGACGACGCCGACGACCGGCACGTCCGTGCACAACTCCGGGCGGAACTCGAACCGGCCGAAGCGCCCGGCCGCGAAGAACGCCTTGGGGCGGGTCGCGCCGAGGATGTAGCCGACCTCCTTGGGTCCGTAGAAGTGGACGACCGGCACGACCACCGCGCCAAGGAAGGCGCAGGCCCAGAACACGGCCGCGGCCTCCATCCAGTTGGGCAGCTGCATGGCGACCACATCGCCGGTACCGACCCCGCGCGCCCGCAGCCCGGCGGCGAGCCGTCGCGCCACCCGCTCGACGTCGGCGAAGGTCCCGGCCCACGGCCGTACCTCCGAGTGCACACGGAACTCCACGTCCCCCGCCGTGGCCAGTCCGGCGGTCAGCAGCTCGCCGAGGGTCTCGCGGGTCCACCAGCCCTCGGCCTCGTAACGCGCCGACAGCTCGGGCGGCAGCGGCCGCAGGGCACCGAGGGAAGTCGTCGACATGACAGGGGGATCTCCTCACCGCAGTCGCCATTGCACCTGTAGGAGAATTGCACTCTCCCATAGCGAGAAGGTAAGTTCCATACATGGCACGGGACCACGGCTTCCATCCGGTGCGGATCACCCGGATCGTCGACGAGACGCCGGACACGCGCACCTTCGCCCTCGACGCACCGTTCCCCTACCGGGCCGGACAGTTCCTGACCTTCAAGGTGTGCGGGACGCTGCGCAGTTACTCGATGTCGTCGTCGCCCGACACCGACGGCGAGCTGTGTGTGACGGTGAAGCGGGTGCCGGGCGGGCTGGTCTCCGGCTGGATGCACACGCAGCTGCGGCCGGGCGACACCCTTGAGGCCACCAGACCCGGCGGCTCCTTCTGCCTGCGCCCGGAGGCGACGGACCGGCCGCTGGTCGGATACGCCGGCGGGAGCGGGATCACACCGGTGATCTCCCTGGTCAAGAGCGCTCTGGCGACAACTCCGCGCGAGGTACGGCTGCTCACGGCCCATCAGAGCGCCGGCTCGGCCATCTTCCGCGAGGCACTCGGCGCCCTGGCCGCTCGCCATCCCGGCCGGCTCCGCATCCACGACCACCTCGACGACCGGGACGGACTGGTCGCCGCCGACGAGATACGGGCCCTCGCCGACGGCGACGCGGACCACTACCTCTGCGGGCCGGAGCCGTTCATGGCCCTGATCGAGAGCACGCTGCTCGCGGCCGGGACGCCTGCCGGACGGATCTTCGTCGAGCGGTTCACGCCGGTGGCGGCCGCCGAGTCGTCGGCCGAGCCCGTCCCGGGCACCGTCACCGTCGGCCTGCGCGGTCAGCGCCGTACCGTGCCGCAACGCGCGGGCGAGACCCTGCTGCAGAGCGCGCGCCGGGCCGGCTTCACCCCGCCCTTCTCCTGCGAGTCCGGGGACTGCGCCACCTGCATGGCACGGCTGACCGACGGCGAGGCCAAGATGCGCGTGAACAACGCCCTGGAACCCGACGAGATCGCCGAGGGCTATGTGCTCACCTGCCAGGCCGAACCCACGACCGCCGAGGTGACCGTCGTCTACGAGGACTGACGCCCGCCGAACCACCGGCACCCGCCCGTTCGACCGGAAGGCCACGCATGGTTGATCTGGAAATGGAGGACGGCCTGGCCGTCGTCACCATCGACCGCCCGCACGCCCGCAACGCCATCGACCCGGCCACCATGGGCGAACTCGACAAGGCCCTGGACGCGGCCGAGGGGGCGCGGGCGCTGGTGGTGACCGGCGCGGGCGACAAGGCGTTCGTGTCCGGCGGCGACCTCAAGGAGCTGGCGCGGCTGCGCACCGAGGACGAGGCGGCCGGGATGGCGCTGCGGATGCGGGCGCTGTGCGACCGGATCGCCGCCTTCCCCGGCCCGGTGGTGGCCGCCCTCAACGGGCACGCCTTCGGCGGCGGCGCGGAGGTCGCGGTCGCCGCCGACATCCGTATCGCCGCCGACGACATCCGTATCGGCTTCAACCAGACGAAGCTCGCCATCGTGCCCGCGTGGGGCGGTGCCGAACGGCTGGCCCGGCTGGTGGGGCCGGGCCGGGCGCTGCTGCTGGCGGGCACCGGACGTGTCCTGGAGGCCGCCGAGGCCGAGCGGCTGGGCCTGGTCGACCTGGTGCTGCCCCGTGCCGGGTTCGCCGACGGATGGCGGGAGACGGCGCGGTCGCTCGCCACCGCGCAGGCCCGCGAGATCAAGAACCTCACCACCCGGGCCCGGCCGCCGCACGAGGCCGCGGCGGCCTTCGCCCGGCTCTGGGTGTCCGACGAACACTGGCAGGCGGCGGAGAAGGTGATGTCCCGTGGCAGGTGAGATCCACGTCGAGGAAGGGCCGTTCGGGCCGGAGGTACGGCCCGAGGGCGCGGCCGTGGAGCAGACGGTGCTGTATCTGCACGGCGACCCGCGACTCGCGGGCACCCCGCAGGACGCCCTGCCCACGGCGCGCGCGCTGGCCCGGCACACCGGCTACGCGGTCGTGTGCGCCCGGTACCGGCTCCGCTTCCCCGAGGCCCTGGAGGATGTGTACGCCGCCTGGGAGCACTGCCACGGCCGGGGGCCCGCGGCCGTGGCCGGCAAGCGGCTGGGCGGTGCCCTCGCCGCCGGTCTGCTGCTGCGGCTGCGCGACGATGGGGCGGCTCCGCCGTCCTGTGCGGTGCTGTCGTCGCCGGTACTGGACTTCACGCTGGACGCGTCGAGCCTGCTGCTCAACGCGGCAGCGGACCGTACGGTGGACGCGGAGGCCCTGTCCGTCCGGGCTGCCGCGTACGCGGGCCCAACGCCGCGCACCCACCCACTGCTCAGCCCGCTGCACGGCAACCTCCACGGTCTGCCGCCGATCCAACTGCACGCGGCGGGCACGGAGATGCTCCTGGACGACACGCTGTCCCTCGCGACCCGGGCGGCACACTCGGGGGTCGAGGTCGACATGCGGATCTACGAGGACTCTTCCGCGCAGGGACTCAGGCAGCTGGAAGCGACAGCGGCGTTTCTGCGCACCTGGTGCTCGACCGGCCTGGTCACACCCCACCGGGGCTGAACGGCACTGCGGAGCGGACGGCTTCCCGCTGACGAGTACGGCCGTCCGTGACGCGAAGAAGCCACCGGTCGGCGCCGCGCCGCCCCGAAGCCGACGGGATCGTGGATCCTCGCATGCCGTGGCAGGCGAACGCACCGCCTGATTGAGGACGAGGCGGTGATCGCCCGGCCGGTCGACCACCTGCCCTTAGGACGCCTATCGAGTCGTGATCATTCTGCGGATTCGCCCCGGTGGCGGGCGGCGGACCGGATCGGCCCTGACACCATCGGGCCGTACCAGTACTGCCGAACGGTGCAGGTCCGGTGAGCCTGCTGGAGAGGAGCGCCACCACTGCCCCCGCTGCTGAACGGCGCGTAGCGTGTCGAGGCATGACGCTGCTGCCGGACCTGCCTCAGAACTCGGCGTTGCTCGACCTGCTGCGGCAGCAGGGCGTTCCGCAGGAGCACGGTGCCTACGTCTACGAGGGGTGGGAGCTGCATACCCACCCCGATCTGGTCGAGAGACTTGAGGACCTTGCTCCCCAGTGGCCCGTCCTGGCGACGTTCGGGGTGCCGGTGCTTGCGGCCAAGGGCATCGCCGCGGTCGTCGCTTGGGGCACGGACATGCTGCTGGTGCGCCTTCCCGAAGCGCCGGCCGAGCCCCTGGAGCCCGCGGAGCCCTGCCCGCCCCTGACAGATCCGGGCCAGGGTTGGTACTCGCTCTCCCCCTGGCAGAGCGAGCTTCCCTCGGCGGAGTCCAAACGCCTGTTGTCGCTGCTGATCCAGCATGCGCTCTCGTATACGGCGAGCCTGTCGGAGGACGACAGCACCGACTGGCAAGGGCGCCCGGTGCAGGCTCCGGGCATGCGCAGGGGCAAGGGCAAGGGCAAGGGCAAGCGTCCCAGCAGGGACAAGGGCAGGCGGCAGGGCGGACGCGGAGGACGACGCTAGGGTGCGGAGCGAGTCCTGATCAGCGGGTCGCCCCTGGTGAGGTCTTTGATCCATCAATCGCCCCGGCCTCGATCAGATCAGCGGCTGCGAACCGGACCTGCTCACGGCGAACCCGTTCCTCAGCCGCCGATCCACCGCCATCGGGATACCTCACTCGACCGGCGTGGCGCGGCCCACGACAGCCGTCACGAGTCGTGCCCCGCCGAGTTGTGCAGGCCGTGAACATCTCTGCGGAGAATCCGGTACAGCACACACTGGCGAAGCGGCCCCTCGGGCACGCTCGGATCCTCGAAGTCGTCGGCCGGATCCCGGGTCATGCCGATCCGGCGCATCACTGCCTGGGAACGAAGGTTGCGGACGGTCGTCGACGCCACCACTTCCGGCAGCCCTAGGTCCTCGAAGGCGAAGCCCAGGCAGGCCAGGGCGGCCTCGGTGGCGTAACCGTGCCCCCACGCCGAACGCATCAACCGCCAACCGATATCCACTCCCGCGAACGGCATGTCCTTACCCACCTCGTCCAAGCCGGCACGGCCGATGAACTCACCAGTCTCCCGTGATTCGAGCGCCCACCACCCAAAACCTCGCTCGTCGAACTCGGCCTGCATGAGTGCCACCGCGGCATCGCTCTGCTCCCGTGTCAGCAGTTCCCCCAGGTGTTCTCGGACTTCAGGGTCAGCGTTCATAGCCGCCCACGGTTCGAGGTCGGACTCCCGCCACCGGCGGAGCAGAAGACGATCGGTTCGCAGCTCTGGCATGCCGCCCAGCCAATCCGATCAAGATCAGGGTGTCGAACTCTCCAGCGGGAGACAGCTGAGTTCGGCACAGCGGCGCCTCTTCGTTCGGTGGGCCCCCGGCCGAGCGTGCCGGGTAGGACACGGACACCATCAGTTCCCGGTTCCCGGCCGTCGGTACCCAGGGGTCGGGACGATACCGGTCGACCAGGCGCAGGGCGCGGCGGCCCACCGGGTACGGGCCGACGGGAAGGGGTAACGCCAGTTCACTCGCATCCGTGCCCCGGGGAGGCATGCGCCCGCCGCGGGACGAGGAGACAGGAGCGGCGCCCAGGAGTGGAGCGGACAGGCCGAGGGTGAGCAGAGCAGCCAGGGCCGCCCTGCGCGATCTTGTGGTCATGGAACCGAGGCCAGGCTCCGGCCCGTTCCCAACTCTTCGCTCCTCAGCGGTACTTGGGCTTGCGACCGGAGACCGACCCCCAGCAGGCCGGATGTCACCACAGGATGAGAGCGGCACCCCGGACACGGCCCCGCCCCGGTCACCGCTCCCCACCCGCACACGATCCCGGTCTCAGCACCACAGCGGCCCCGGTCGGTTCGGCGGGCAGGCGTCGCACGCCCCGCTCGCCGGTCTGCTTCGGCTCCGGCCGGGTGCCGCCGCCCGCCCGCGGGCGCCCACCCACCGCACGCTGCCCCTCCTGTATCCCCTCAGCCTGGCCGACGACCGGCGTGCGCAGCCCCGTGCGGCGGTCAGGATCCCTGTGTGTCGTCGCGGTACACCCGGCCGCCCTTCATCACGAAGCACACCTGCCCCGTGACGGACAGATCGGCGAGCGGGTCGCCGGGGACGGCGATGACGTCGGCGAGCAGGCCCGGCCGCAGCCGGCCCCGGTCGTCGGCGCCGATCAGCTCGGCGGCGACCGTCGTCGCAGAGCGCAGGGCCTGGAGCGGCCGCATGCCCCGGTCCACCAGGGCGAGGAGCTCCAGGGACCCCTTGCCGTGCGGGATCGCGGGCGCGTCGGTGCCGAGGGCGACCTTGACACCACGCCGGATCGCCCGGGCGGTGGACTCACGGGCGCGGGGGAAGACGTCCGCGGCCTTCGCCTGGAGCTCCGGGTCCGCGTGCCCGGTGTTCATGCCCTCGGTGAGATATGTGGTGGCGACCAGGAAGGTGCCGCGCTCCACCATCAGGTCGAGGGTGGCGTCGCTCGCGAGGAAGCCGTGCTCGATGCAGTCGATGCCGGCCTCGACGGCGGCCCGGATCGCCGAGTCCCCCATGCAGTGGGCGGCGACCCGCACACCCGCCCGGTGTGCCTCGTCGACGATGGCGCGCAGTTCCTCGTCCGAGTACTGCTGCGCGCCGGCCGGACCGGTATGTGACATAACACCGTTGGAGGCGCAGACCTTGATGACCTTCGCCCCGTACTTGATCTGGTACCGGACCGCCTTCCGCACCTCCGCCACGCCGTTGGCGATGCCCTCCTCCACGGTCAGCGGCAGCACCCCGGGCGCGAACGCCTGGAACATGGTCGGGTCGAGGTGCCCGCCGGTCGGCGCGGTCGCGTGCCCGGCGGGCACCACGCGCGGCCCGTCCACCCACCCCAGGTCGATCGCCTTCTTCAGGGCGACGTCCAGGAGCACGCCCCCGGTCTGCACGAACAGACCGAGGTTCCGTACGGTCGTGTACCCGCGGTGCAGTGTGCGGCGGGCGTTGGCGACCGCACGCAGGGTGCGCAGCGCGGGATCCTCCTGGACCGGGATCAGCGGGCTGCGGTGGTCGGGACCGCCGAGGAAGAGGTTGACCTCCATGTCCATCAGGCCCGGCAGCAGGGTCACATCGCCGAGGTCCTGCACGACGGTGCCCTCGGGGAGGCGGCCCGGCTGCACCTCGGCGATGTGCTCGCCGACCACCAACACCTCGCCCGGCTCGACCAGTTCGCCCTTGTCGACGTCGAGCAGCCGGGCCGCCCGCAGCAGCACGGGCGGCCGGGGTGCCGTCTCCCGCCCCGCCATCACACGGCGGGTTCGACGACGGCGTGGATGCCGGCGGGCCCGCTGTCCGGGACCCGCGGCTGTCCCCACGCCTCCACCGGGAAGGCGATGGTGACCAGCGAGCAGAACGCCCACAGCAGCCGCTTGTCCTGCTCGCCGATATCTTCCATGCCGACCTGTTCCAGGTACGCGGTGCCCTTCTGCAGCAGCGGGAACGCCACGTCGTAGAAGGCCTGCAACTCCTCCATGGTGCTGGCGACGCGCTTGGCGTAGCGGGCGCGCTCGCCCTGGATCGCCCAGTCCGCGAACGGCTCCAGCTCGTGGAACCCGTCGGGAAAGACCGTGGTCATGTCTGCACTCTCCCTGTCTGCTCGATGGGGCGTCTCAGGACGCGGGGGCCGGTACCACCGGCTGCTCGTAGGCGCGCACGAACTGCCGTGCGGTGGCGTGCAGATGGCGCAACAGGACCTCCTGGTCGCACAGCGGGAACTCGTCCACGGTGCGCGTCTCCAGCATGGTCTGGGTGGCTTCCAGGGTGTTGCCGTCCTGCAGGCCGTACTCCTTGAACGACACCACGGCGAGCTCCTGTTGCAGCCGCTGGAAGGCGTTCTGGGGCGGGACGAAGTAGCAGGTGCCCTCGAAGATGTGGGTGTTGTAGGACGTCGGCCAGTAGTGATAGGTCAGCACCCAGTTCGGCCGCCAGACCAGCAGCATGAAGTTGGGGAAGAACACGAACGAGTCCATGCCCCAGACCTTGCTGCGCGTGGGGTTGACGGCCGGTGGCAGCTGTTCGGTGGTCAGTCCGATGTCGGGAGCTTCCCAGGGTCCGAACAGCCCGCTGCGCAGGGCCCGTTCGACGGGTTTGACCATCGCCCGCTCCTTCGGCGGTGCGATGCCGCCCCAGGAGGAGACCATGCTGTGCGGGCCGTCGATGTCGTACGACAGTGCCTCGTAGCCGTACTTCTTGATCTTGGCGGCCTCTTCGGCCACGTACTGGCCCGCGTGCAGGATCGGCGCGTGGTAGAACTCGGCGAACGCGTCGATGAACAGCTTCCAGTTGCTGCCGATCTCGGCGCGGTACTTGTGCACCTGGGTCAGCTTGTGAAACGGGTAGCCCTCGATGCCGTGGGCGAACCTGCCGAGGTAGTCCCGCAGCGGTGTGGTGTTGTCGGGGTCGAGGTTGACGAAGACGAACCCCTCCCAGACGTCGGTCTGCACGGGCAGCAGCCCGTACTTGGACTTGTCGACGTCGAAGAACTCCGACTCCTGCTGGACGAAGGCGAGCTTGCCCTCCAGGTCGTAACGCCAGGCGTGGTACTTGCAGGTGAAGGCGCGGCAGGTGCCCTTGGTCTCCTCGCGGGGGTAGTCGTCCCAGACGAGTTTGTTGCCGCGGTGGCGGCAGACGTTGTGGAAGGCACGCACCTCGCCGTCCGTGCCGCGCACGACGACGACGGAGGCACGGGCGGCGTCCAGTTCCTTGGTGAAGTAGCTGCCCTTGCGCGGCAGTTGTTCGACCCGCCCGACGTTCAGCCAGGTCCGCCGGAAGATGGCGTCCCGCTCCAGTTCGTAGAACTCCGGTGAGATCGAGTCCGCGTAGGAGACCGGCTCCGTACCGATCTTGAAGTGCTCGGTCCAGCTGCCCTCGGCGGGCTTCGGGAAGTGCGCCATGAGTGGGAACCTCCGGTCGGTTGACAGCCCTACGATAACAATCGTCTCTGATTTGGAGAATAGCGTTTCCGTATTCTGCATATGGAACCTATGGTCGTGTCATCGGCATCGCGGCTCTCACGAGTGGAGGACGCTCTTGACGACACGCCACGACCACTGGATCGACGGCCGCCCCGAGCCGCCGGCGAGCGGCACCTGGCTGGCGACGCTCGATCCGGCCACCCGGCTGCCCGGCGACGAGACGGCGGCGGGCGGCCCTGCCGACGTCGGGCGTGCCGTCGCCGCGGCGGAACGGGCCCGGCACGACTGGGCCGCCCGCTCCCCCGCCGAGCGCGGAGCGATCCTGCACCGGGTCGCGGACGCGATCGAGGCCGACGCCGGCACCCTGATGCGGCTGGAGCGGGAGTGCACCGGGAAGGTCCCCGCGCAGCTGCGGCTGGAGACGGACATGTCGGCGGCCTACTTCCGCTACTACGCGGGGGTCGTGCGTGCCGCCGGGCACGGCACGGTCATCGAGCAGGGGGCGGGCGTCCACACGTACACGCGGTACGAGCCGTACGGCGTCGTCGGTGTGATCACCCCCTGGAACCTGCCCCTGAACCAGGCCTGCCGGGCCCTCGCCCCCGCCCTGGCGATGGGCAACGCGGTCGTCGCCAAGCCCTCGGAGTTCACCTCGCTCTCGACCGTGCACCTGGCCCGGCTGGCCACCCGCGCCGGGCTGCCGGACGGGGTGCTGAACGTCGTCACCGGCACGGGACCGGACGCGGGCGAGGCCCTCGCGGCCCATCCGGGCGTACGGCGGCTGGCCTTCACCGGGTCGGTGGCCACGGGCCGGTATCTCGCGGGGGTGGCGGGCGGCCGGCTGGTCCCGCTCACGCTGGAACTGGGCGGCAAGTCACCGCTGGTGGTGTTCGCCGACGCGGATCTCGACCGGGCGGTGGCCGCCGCGGTGACGGCGGTCGCGGCGAACTCCGGGCAGGTGTGCTCGGCCACCGCACGGCTGCTGGTCGAGGAGTCGGTGCACGACGAGGTGTTGGACCGGGTGGTCACGGCCGTGGAGAAACTGCGCCCCGGCGTGGACTTCGGCCCGCTGATCACCGAGGCCCAGTACGGCAAGGTACTGGACTTCCTGGCCGACGCACCGGTGCCGCCCGCGACCGGCGGCGGCCCGTACCCTCGGGGGCCCGAGGCGCGCGGCCTGTACATACGGCCCACCGTGTACGCCCGGGTGGACCCGCACGCCCGCATCGCCCGCGAGGAGGTCTTCCGACCGGTCCTGGTCACGCTGCCCTTCCGGGACGAGACGGAGGCGCTGGCCC
>NZ_JAGXJL010000105.1:10300-14835 GCF_019091475.1 Streptomyces sp. GbtcB6
GCCAACGACACGGACTACGGGCTGGTGGCGGCGGTGTGGAGCGGCGACCTGGCGCGCGGGCTGCGGCCCGCCGAGCGGATCGAGGCGGGCCAGGTGGCCGTGAACGGCGGCCCGCTCACGATCGAGACGCCGTTCGGCGGCTACCGGCACAGCGGCTACGGCCGGGAGAAGGGCCTGGCGGCACTGCACGAGTACGCACAGCTCAAGACCGTCAGCGCGAGCCTGGGCTGACCACGGAGGGGATGGCTGATGTACGACGACGGATGGCAGCGGGCCGCACGGGCGGTGCGCGGTGAGGTGATCGGCGACGACGGCACGGCGACAGCGGACACCCTGCCGGCCGGGTACCAGGACTTCGTCACGGCGACGGCCTGGGGGGTCTGGGCCCGCGGCGGGCCGCTGACCCGGCGCGACCGCAGTCTGCTGGTGCTGGCGATGACGGCCTCGACGGGCCGTATGGGTGCCTTCCGGATCCATCTGGAGGCGGCCCCGCGCGCCGGTGTCACCGATGCCGAGATCGACGAACTCCTCTTCCAACTGACCGCCTACTGCGGCGCCCCGGCCGGGACCGAGGCCTCGGCGGTCCTGCGCGAGGTGCGTGCCGCCCGGGAGGCGGTGTGAGCGGGCGCGGGGCGGTGGGCTTCATCGGGCTGGGCAACATGGGCGGGGCGCTGGCCACGAACCTGGTGCGCGACGGCTTCGAGGTGGTGGCCTACGACGCCGCCGGTCCGGCCCGCACTCCGGTGGGCGCCCGCTGGGCGCCGGACCCGGCGGAGGTGGCCCGGGACGTCGGCACGGTGGTGCTCAGCCTGCCGGACGGAACGGTCTGCGGAAAGGTCGTGGCCGGCCTCCTGGCCGCCCGGGACCGGCGGGTCACGCACGTCGTGGACACCTCCACGGTGGGGGTCGCGGCGGCGCGTCATCTCGGCAGCACCGGGCTGTCGTACGTCGACGCGCCCGTGTCCGGCGGGGTGGCGGGGGCACGCAAGCGCACCCTGATGGTCATGTACGCGGGCTCCGACGAGGCCTGCGCGCACGTCGAGCCGGTGCTCGCGGGGCTGAGCGACCGCAGGCGCCGGGTCGGCGACCGTCCCGGGCAGGCGCAGGCGTTGAAGCTCGCCAACAACTTCCTGTCCGCGACCGCACTGGCGGCGGCCAGCGAGGCCGTGGCCTTCGCACGGGCCGCCGGACTGGACATGGACGTACTGCTGGAGGTGCTCAACGCGTCCAGCGGCCGCAGCGGGGCCACCCTCGACAAGTTCCCGCAGGAGGTGCTGACCGGCCGCTACGCCTCCGGGTTCAGCAACACGCTGATGGCGAAGGACGTACGGCTGTTTCTGCGCGAGGTGGACGAGTCGGGCGGCGCGGCGGCACTCGCCGCCGTCACGGACGCGGTGTGGGAGGCGTTCGCCACGGCCGAACCGGGCGTCGACTTCACCCGCATCTACCCGTTCGTCAGCGGCAGTTGAGGCTGCGGCAGTTGGGGCTTCGGGGCACTGTCGGTACCGAGCAGCACGGACAGCGCCTCGCGCACGATCCGGGGGTAGCGCTCGGCGTCCTGGTCGACGAGCCACAGCTGGTGGACGCCTTCGATGAGGGCTAAGACAGCGGCCGCGGCGGTCCGCGGATCCAGTCCGCTGGGCAGCCGCTCCCCGTATCGCTCGATCAGGTGGGCGGTGAGGTGTTCCTGGAGGGACCGGCTGCGTTCGCGGACGTAGCCGCAGGCCGGTTCCTGGCCGGTGACGGCCTCGGCGAGGACCACGGTCTGCACGGTGGCCAGCGAGGGATGGTGCACTTCGAAGGCCACGGCCTCGGCGAAGTCGCCGGCCCAGTCCTCCCCGAGCCTGCGTCCCGCGAGGTGCTCCCGGGCGAGCTCTTCGCGGAAGGCGAGGAGGTCGAGGAGCAGTCGCTTCTTGCTGGGGAAGTAGTGCAGCACGCCCTGCCGGGTGAGGCCGGCGCGCTCGGCCACCGCGTCGATCGAGGTGCCCTTGAACCCGCGTTCGGCGAAGACCTCCAGGGCCGCTTCCAGGATCTGCTGACGCCTCGCCGACACCACGTTGGGCCCCTTCCGCCGTTGGAGAGGTGCCCGCCCACACTATGTAGGCGCGCCTCGGCAGGGCGAGAGGGCGTACGGGATTGGCCTCATTTCCCCATCGCGGCCAGGGCCGCGAGCGCGGCCTCCCGGAGCGTTCCCGCTTCCCCGGCACCGGCCGCGTCCGCGATGCCGGCGAACAGCCGGACGTCCTTGGCGAGCAGTCCGCCCGCGTGGGCGGCGATGCGGTCGAGGGTGCCGCCCGCGTCGGCGACCCGGTCCAGCGCGAAGCTGGCCGCGCTGCCGCGGGGCAGGACCCGGGTGAGCGCGGCACGGTCCAGACCGAGGGCGGCACCCACGCCGAGCGCGTCGGCGGCGAGTCCCAACTGGGCGGTGAACAGCAGGTTGTTGAGTATCTTGGCGAGCTGTCCGGAGCCGGTGGGGCCGAGGTGGACGACGGGGTCGCCGTAGGTCTCGAACACCGGGCGGCAGTAGGCGAAGACCTGGGGGTCGCCGCCCGCCATGACGAGGAGGCTGCCCTGTTCGGCGGCCCGGCCACCCCCGCTGACCGGCGCGTCGAGGAGAGAGACACCAGAGGTCCGGGCCAGCGCCTCCAGGCGGCGGCAGGTGTCGGGATGCACGGTGGAGTGGACGGCGATCACCCCGCCCCTGCGCAGCCCGGCGAGGACCCCGTCCGGGCCGGTGACCACCTGCTCGACGTCGGCGTCGTCGACGACGCACACGCACACCAGGTCGCTCGCGGCGGCCAGTTCGCCGGGCGAGCCGACCGTCTTGGCGCCGCTGTCCGCGAACGGGGTGAGCGTGGCGGGCCTGCGGGCCCACAGGGTCGTCTCGTGTCCCGCCCCGGCGATCCGCCGGGCCATGGGCCCGCCCTGGCTGCCCAGTCCGATGAAGCCCACACGCACGGGGGCCCTCCTCACGTCAGGTCGTCTTCCGCGGACGCCAGAACACCGCCAGCAGTCCGGCGGTCGCCACCACGCCCACCGCGAGCACCACGCCGGCGCCCGCCCATCCGGTCACCGTGATGTCCGCCGCCGTGTCGAGCGCGTACTTTCCCGGTCCCCAGGCGCCGAGCGCGACCGCGAGCGTGCCGAGGACGAGGACGTACTCGTAGCCCTCCTTGAACACGAAGAAGCCGTGCGGCCGGTGGGCGAGCAGTCCGGCGACCAGCATCACCGACAGCACGGCCGCGCAGGCGAGCGGGGTCAGCAGGCCCAGTGCGAGCAGGGCGCCCGCCCCGAGTTCGGTGAGGACGCTCAGCCAGGCCTGGAGCCGGGGCCGGGTCAGGCCGAGGCCGCCGAACCAGCGTGCGGTGCCGTCGATCCCGCCCGGGCCGCGCCAGTGGTTCCAGCCGTGCGCCGCCATGACCGCACCCAGCACGAGGCGTACGGCCAGCAGGGCGGTGTCCGAGGCCTCACCCATCCCGGTACCGCCGCTCGGCGGGCAGCGCCTGGACGCCGAGCGCGCACTCCTCCACGAAGGCGAGGACGTGCAGGTGGTAGGCGAGGGCGGTGCGGCCGACGCTGGTGTTGTGGCCGGCGCCCGCCTGCTCGTGCAGGACGACGCGGGACGAGCCGGTGAACATCGAGGCGAGGTCCGCGAGTCCCTCGGGGCCGTTCGCCCACACCTGTTCGTGTTCGGCGAGGGTGATGTGGACGGGCACCGGCACCTGCCCGGAGAGCCGGGCGAACTCCTCCTGCCAGTTCTCCCGGAGCCCTTCGTAGGCGGGCGAGGCGGAGCCGATGTGCCGGCCGCCGTGCACGTCGGGAGGGTAGGCGTGCGGTGGATCCCACAGCGCGCGGCGGAGGTTGGGCCGGGTGCGGGTCGGATCGCGCCGCCACTCCTCCATCGCCAGCACCGAACGGGGGTGGTGGACGCGGCCCATCCCGGCCAGCTCCACGCCGAGCAGGTCGGTGCCCCGCCGGTCGCTCGCCATGCGTACGGCGAGTTCGCAGCCCGCCGAGTGCGCCCAGAGGAACATGCCGAGGCCGCGATCACGGCCGTCAAGGAGTGCGGCCACGGCCTCGTAGGCGAAGTCGGTGCGCTGCTCGGGCGTGCCCATCCGGTCCTCGTGTCCGGCCGAACTGCCGTAGCCGGGGCGGTCCAGGGCCAGGACGGTGAAGCCCGCGGTGGCCGCGGTGCGCAGGAGGGAGAGCCGGGGGTGGCCGGGATGGTCGAAGTAGGCGGAGGTGGTGGCACCGCCGTGCAGGGCCACGATCACGCCCTGCGGGCGGGGCGCCTCGGCGAGCAGCGCGGAGGCGGGCACTCCGTGCACGTCGGCCACCAGCCGCCGTACCGCGTGGGCGAGTTCGGGTTCGAGCGAGGTCATACGACCGTCCTGGATGTCATCCGTCCGTCCTGAGCAGGAGGACGCCGCTGGGGGTGAGCCCGCCGCTGGAAACGACCGCGGTGCGCGCACCGGCGACCTGGCGGGCGTCGGCCTCGCCGCGCAGCTGCAGCTCGGCCTCGTGCAGCAGGCCCA
>NZ_JAGXJL010000106.1:0-13900 GCF_019091475.1 Streptomyces sp. GbtcB6
CGATCTCGTGGCCCACAACGGCGCCCACGCCCTGCCGCTGGACCTCCTCCAGCCGGACGAGGCCCGCGCACTGCTGAGCCGGACCCTCGGCACGGACCGGATCGACGACGACAGACACGCGGTCGACGAACTGATCCTGCTCTGCGGCAGCCTCCCCCTGGCCCTGCGCGTGGCCGCCGCCAGGCTCGCGGACGACCCGGCCCTGCGGACGGCCGACCTCGTCGCCGAGATGACCGAGGGCAGCAAGCTGGAGGCACTGGAGCCGGACAGCGACGCCAACTCTCCTTTGCGTACGGCGTTTTCGGTGTCGTACCGGGTTCTGGCCCCCGGCGCACGTCGGCTGTTCCGGCTGCTCGGCCTGTTCCCCGGGGCGGAGTTCACCCCCGAGGTCGCGGCGGCGCTCCTGGACGCGCCGCTGTCGCAGGCCCGGCGTCTGGTCGGTGCGCTGGTCTCGGCCCACCTGATCGAGCCCGCGACGGCGGGGCGTTATCGGTTCCACGATCTCCTCCGCGAGTACGCACAGGAGCGTGCGGTGGCGGAGGAGGCGGTGCCGGACCGTGCAGCCGCCCTTGAACGACTTCTGATCTGGTACCTGAACGCCACCCGGACCACCGCGGGGGCCGGGCTCTTTCCCGAGCTGCCCGGCAGCCTCCGTCCCGGCGGGCACCCGGGCATGCCGTCGGCCACCGCCGCCGGACCATGGCTGGACGCGGAACGGGCGAATCTGCTCGCCGTCATCAACCATGCCGCCCACCACGGCCCCCGTCCCGTCGCCTGGCACCTGGCCTCCGCACTGTTCAGCGACTTCTGGATCCATCTGCCACGGAAGACCTGGCAGACCACCGCGCAGACGGCACTGGACGCGGCCGAGGCCGAGAGTGATCTGTTCGGCCAGGCAGCGATGCACTCCAGCCTCGCTGCGGCGCGGTGGGACCGGGGGCATGTCCGACAGGTGATGGAACACGCCACCCGCGCACTGGACATCAGCCGGGAGCTCGGTTGGGCGATGGGCGAGGCCTCGGGTCTCGGCCTCAGAGGCTTCGCGAAGTGGAGCATGGCGCGCCTCGACAGTGCGCACGACGATCTCACCGCCGGCCTCCGCATCTTCCGTCAGACCGGGAATCGCTACTTCGAAGGCTTCGGACTGGTCGGCCTCGGTATGGCCTGTCGGGATCTGGGCCGACTGCACGAGGCCGCCGGTCACCTCGAACGTGCCGTCGGGCTCGAGGCAGAGGTCAGCTGGTGGAACGCCAGCTCGGCCCTGCAGATCCTGGGCGGGGTGTACTGGGAACTCGGCCGTCTCACCGACGGACTCGGCCTCCTCGGCCCGGAGGTGGCCTCCGACAAACGGGCAGGTTACCGCGACGGCCACGCGATGATGCTCGCCGCCCTCGCGAAGATCAATATCGAACTCGGCCGCCACGAGGAAGGGCTGGAGCAGGCCGAGCGGGCGTACGCGCTGGTCGAGGAGACGAAACGACACTGGGTCCAGTCCGGCATCCTCAACACGATCGCAGCAGCCCGCCGACGACTGGTCCAGCTGGACCGGGCTGTTCGGGCCGGCGAGCAGGCTCTCGCCCTGGCCCGCGAGGCGCGATTCAGACGAGCCGAGGCGGACAGCCTGCTGTGTCTCTCCCTCACCCACAAGGATGCGGGCCGGTACGACGAGGCCCGCCAGCACGCCGAACAGGCGCTGGCCCTGGCCCGCGGTCACTCGTTCCGCGTGGTGGAGGGCCAGGCCCTGACAGCCCTGTGCCAGACGGCGGAGGCCGGGGAAACACACGGCCAAGCCGTCGAGCTCGGCCAGGAGGCTCTCGTCGTACACCGCGAGACCGGCCACCGACTGGGTGAAGCCGGCACCCTCATGGCACTCGCCCGCGCCCGCCGGAAGACCGACGGGGCCGCCGCCGAACTGATGAGGCGACAGGCATGGGCCATCTTCTCGGACATCGGCGTACCCGAGACGGAGTACGGCGGCAGGCACTGAAGACCGCGTTCTGGGCCGGAGCGACCGAAGCCCCGAGCCTGGTGCCGGGTCCGGGGACCGGCCGCCGCGGGCTGACTGGCCCCCCGCCACGGGAAAGCCGTGGCCGGACACGCCTACGGCACCGCGCGGACCGCGACGACCGGTGCGATCCGTACCGGGGTGTCGCGGAGGCACCGCTGTGTCGGCCGTGCGGATGGGTACTCGGCGGGGGACCATCGGGGCACGACGTCTCTGGCGGTCGGTGCGGTCGGTGCGGTCGGTGCGGGAAGGACGGTGGCGGTGCGGTCGAGGGCTTGAGGTCCGGCGGAGAGGACGAGAGGCGGCTGTCGGCGGTGGAGCCAGGTCTGTGGCAGCAGGTGGTGGAGCAGCTGGGCACGGCCATGGCCGTGATCGACCCGGCCGGCCGGATCGTCGCGGTCAACCCGGCCGCCGAGCGGCTGCTGGGCCGCCCGGCAGCGGCGGTGTACGGGCGGGACCTGCATGACCTGTGCCATCGGGACCCGGGAGGCGACCTCGTACCGCGAGAGCGCTGCCCGCTGCTGCTGGCGCTGGCCGAGGGGCGTTCGGCACGCGGGGACGACGACAGGTGTCTGCGCGGGGACGGTCGGCTGATCCCGATCTCCTGGTCGGCCACGCCTCTGACGGCCGTCGACGTCTCCGGCGTCTCCGGCGTCTCCCCGGGCATGGTCGTGCTGATCGTCGAGACGGTGGCCGACCGCCGTGCCCGCAGGGAACGCGCGGAGCGTGCGGAACGTGCGGAACGTGCGGAACGTGCAGAACGCCTGGAGCGTGCGGAGCAGGGGGAACAGGCGGAACGAGCCGCTCATACGAGCGCTCTGGAGAGTCTCGCCGAGCGGTTGACACTCGTCGCGGAGATCACCGATGTGCTCGGCCAGACCCTGGAAGTCGACGAGGCTCTCGCCCGGTTGGGCCGGCTCCTGGTTCCCCGCCTCGCCGACTGGGCCGCGGTGGACCTGCGGGTCGGCTCCCGGCAGGTGCACCGGGTGGCGGTGACCGGCCCCGAGGGCCGTGACGCCGGGCAGGAGGACTGGCGCGGCCATCTGCCCCCTGCCGGCGAGGCGGTCCACTCGCCCCTGGTCCAGGTGCTGAACGGAGGCGGCCCCGTCCTGCAGGACCGGGCGGACCTGGACGCACCGTCCGACTCCCCGCTGGCCACCGTCCACGACGCCTTCCTCCGAGCGACCGGCGCGGCCTCCGTCATCACCGTGCCGCTGGGGAGCAGACGGCAGGTCACCGGTGCCCTGACACTGGTGCGCACGGACCCGGCCCGGCCCTTCGACACCGGCGATCTGGACGTGGTGAGCGACATCGGCCGCCGGGTCGGCCTGGTCATCGACAACGCCCGCCGGTTCGGCCAGCAGCGCGCGGTCGCCGAGGCCATGCAGCGCAACCTCCTTCCCCCGCTGCCCGAGCACGGCCGGATCCAGCTGGCGGCCCGGTACCAGCCCGCTCCGGCCGGCTCGCAGGTCGGCGGCGACTGGTACGACGCGTTCACGCTGCGGGACGGCACGCTCGCCCTGGTCATCGGCGATGTCGTGGGCCACGATCTGACCGCCGCGGCCGGCATGGCGCAGTTGCAGGGCGTCCTGCGCTCCCTCGCCTGGGACCACATCGGGCCGACCGGTGCCGTCGTGGACCGCCTCGACGACGCCATGCACGCCATCACGACCGTGTCGATGGCCACCCTCGTCCTCGCCCGGGTGGAGGGCCCGGACACCGGTCCCTGGACGCTGCGCTGGACCAGTGCCGGGCACCCGCCGCCCCTGCTGCTGACACCCGACGGGAACGCGCAGTACCTCGAAGCCGGGCAGGGACTGATCCTCGGAACCCAGCTGCGCGGCGGCGGCCGTCGGCCGAGCGCCGCCCACGCCCTGTCGCCGGGGTCCACGCTCCTGCTCTACACCGACGGCCTGATCGAGTCTCCCGGCAGCGACCTGGACACCGGGCTCGGCCGACTGCGCCGACACGCTCTCACGCTCGTCCACGAACCGCTGGACACGCTGTGTGACCGGCTGGCGGCCCGGATGCCGCTCGGCAGCACCGACGACATCGCCCTCCTCGCCCTGCGTTTGCCTGTGCCCCTGACCGGGGCCGAGGTGTGATCCATGGGGAGGTGGCCGCTCACGTCCCCGGAGCCAGTACCAGAACGCGGAACGGACCGGGCGGCACGGCCAGCGGCACCGTCAGTGGCACGGCCGGGAGGGTGTCGTCTCCTGGGTACCGCCAGCCCCAGGAACGCATGGTTTCAACCGTCCTGTCGTCCCGGGTGTCCACCAGCGCGACGCCGAGCGCGGCGCCGTGGTCGGTGAGCAGTCGCCGCTGCAGGCGCCGGGCGAGGTTCCAGACCTGGTCCTTGTACTCCCGGCGCACGCGAGGCGGCACCACGATTCCGGAGACGACGAAGAGCCCACCGGAGGCGGCGCGGCGAAGCAGACTCCCCCCGACGTGTCCGTCGAACCCCGCCCACCACGGACCTGCGCCGGCCGTGGGGAAGCCGTAGGCGTATCCGGCCAGGGCGGTGGTCTCCGCGATCAGCAGCGAGAACCCCGGTCGTCGTGCGTCGGCCGCGAGATGGAGCAGGAAGGCCGCACGCGCCTCGTTCCAGGCCCACGGGTCGCCACCGGAGGTCTCCGCGTACAGGTCGCCCAGCTCCTGCAGACGGTCCGCGACCTGGCAGCGGGTCAGCGGTCGGACGCGTTCCGCCACCGCGGGCGAGGAGCTGCGCTCCGCCCTCGGCGCGCCCGGCAGACGCGTACGCGGCCTGCCCCGTGCGGGTCGGAGCGCGGGGAGGGTCAACGTCATCGGGAGGAACACATGCGCGGGCATGAGCAACCCTGCCCCGGGCACGGGTGAAGGCCGACCCGGCGTCTTCGATCCCCGAGAACGGCACCGGTGTCGGAGGCGGTGCACGGCATGCCCTCGGTCTCTCCACCGTACTCCCGGCCGGGCCCGCCCCGGCGGTCGCCGAGGAGCGCGGCAGCCGACCGGCCGAGCCGGGTGGCGGACCGGCCGGGTCAGCCTTCCCCGAGGGCGTCCGCCGCGGCCGCCATGAGCGGTTCGGCAGCGTCCTCGGCGGTGTCCGGAGGCACGACCACAAGGTCCCAGCGCCCTCGGCCGGGGGCGAGCAGGACGACGGTGTGCGGGGTGCTCGCCGCCAGTGCTCTGCGCAGTCGTACGACCTGGTTGGAGACGAGTATCCGGCCGGGCGCCGCGGACCACACCGCACCGTTGACGGTGGCACTGGTGATATGGCCCCACTCGCGCGGCAACCCGGCCAGCAGCCGCGGGAGTTCCACGAGGAGGTCGTAGGAGCGCGGCCACCATGCTCCGTCGATGGACCGGGGCAGGTCGCTGCGGGGCGCCAGCCGCAGGCGGAGGACGGGGTGGGAGGGAAGCGGTGGTTGCAGGGCGGTGGTCATGAGGCTGCTGCCAACTTCCTTGGGCGGATGCGTGGTTGCCGTCAGGGGCCGAGGCGTTCCAGGAGGCGGATGACGGCGGCCGAGGAGTCCGTCCGGCCGCGGTCGACGCCGTGCCGGGCGCTGGAGCGGTCTGTGTGGTGGAGGTTGGTGGCAATTGCCGTGCCGTCGGGTGCGGAAGGTGCGTTCACCGAGCACGCGGCACGGCGAGCCGACGCTCCGGGCGACGTGGCGGAGCAGTGCGGTGCGGACAGGTCCCGGCCACGGCGCGGCGGTGTCCGGCGGGGTGGGCGTGAACGGGGCTGGGCTGCATGGAGGCGTCCTCGACCTGGGCGAAGGCCGCTGGGACGGAGGTGGCGGCCGGGGTCACGGACTGCCCCTGGGGGATGGGTGGTGTGCTGGTGACGACCTGTCGGATAGGCACGACGCACCCTCGCTCCGCCCACCGTACTCCTCGGGTTGAGGGGATACCCGGATTCCGCTGATCAGCGGCCTTCGGCCGGAGGCACTCGGGCCGGTGTCGCGTTGACACGCATCGTCGCCGGACGTTGACTGGCGGGACGGCTGAGGGTCATGAAGGGCAGGGCCGACCGGGTCTCCGGAAGCCTGAAGCAGGCCGTCGAGAAGGCGAAGGGCGCCTCCAGGCGGTGCCCCCCATCGCAAACGGAAGCGGTACACACGACGATGTACGACCAGACACGCGCCCAGCAGCCCCCGGACCGGTCCCCGGGCCCGGGCGGACGCCGCACCACGGGACCGGAGCCGCTGCTCCCCGCGGCAGAACGGGACGAGATCGTGCGCCGCCTCGGACACGCCGTCAACACCTTCGCGGACACCCCGCGCCAGGCGCTGGAGGAGGCCGAGGGAGCCTTCGACGAAGCCGCCGCCCAGCTCGCGAACGCCCTTTCGGAGATGCGGCGGGTGCTCCGCGCCGGCTGGCAGGACCGGGACCCCGAAACAGACTCCACCGAGCTGCGGGACGCGCTGCGGCAGTACCGGGAGCTCACCCAACGGCTGCTGCGGACGTAGCCGGCGGCAGGCTTCCGCCGGAGGGGGGGCGGGGGCTCGCGCCGCCCCTTTCCGACGACGGCACGAGGCGAGCCTCCGGAGGGAGGCGAGCTTCTTCCCTGGGCTCCGGCCCTGCGCGGCTTTCGTGGGCTCCGGGCCGAGTCGGCCGGCGTCTCGCGGACACACCGGCAGCTGATTCGCCTGGTGGAGGTACGGGAGGTACGGGAGGTACGGGAGGAGCGGGAGGTGCAGGAGTGGTAGGAGCGGCCGGCGGAACCGGACGGTCGGGTGACGACGGAGCGGGCGCGGTTGCCGGGACCGGGCCCGTCCGCTTCTCCCTCGGCCAGGAGTAGCCTGACGGTACCGAGAGCTTTTCGCGCAGCGCGGTCAGCGGTGCCGTTCCCGGCGAGCGACGCATCGGGCGGCTTGGCCACGGCGCCCGGGACGGGATCGCACGATGGGACCCAGCACGACTCCGGCTGCCGACGCGCACACGTACGGGATGCCCATGCCCCGCCTGAGCCTCACCCGGGGTGTCGGAAGCGGCCCGCTGGATGGCGCCTGGTGGCCGCGCTGTGCCGTCCTGGAGCTTGAACTGCCCTCGCTCGTCGATGAGTTGGAACCGGTTCCGGACGCCCAGGTGCGGGTCACCGTGGACCTCTCCGATTGGCCGGACGCCCCGCGGACGGTCATGGCGCCCGGCCGGGTGATCGCCGTGGAGCCGGCCGGCCCGGGAAGCGGGGCGCACGTCATCACCCTGGACTGCGGCACCGTGGGGCGCCTGGTGCTCCTGGTCGTCCCGCCCGGGGAGTCCGCCGGGACGGCCGCCCGACTGCTCGCCGCCGCCGACGACGGTCGCCCCAGGGGTAGGGCGGGAGAGACGGAGTGAGGCCCGCCGCGCCGGGGGAACCCCCTCCGGGCGAAGCGCCCGCGCTCTTCGAGGAGTGCCGCATCGTCCGCGCGTACGGCGAACTGGACGCGCAGACCGTGGCACCACTGGTGCGCGCCCTGGCCGAGGTCCGCGCGGCCCGGCCCGGACGGCTCCTGGTCATCGTGGACCTGAGCGAGGTCACCTTCGCCGACTGCAGCATTCTGCCGCCGCTGTGCCAGGCGTGGTCCGACTGCCGCGCCCGGGGCGGCTGGATCCGCGTCGTCTACGACAACCACACGACCCACCTGGTCTTCCGCAGCACCGGCATGCTCGGCCGCTTTCCCGCCTATGCGAACGCACAGGACGCCTGGGAGGGACGAACGGCCGACGCGACGGCGTACCGTGCCCGGATCCGCGCCTTGCTCGACGGCCGGTGACGACGTGTGTCGGCTCACCTTGCCGCACGTGGCAGGCCGGCGGACGGACATCGGGGTGCAAACGGCAGAAAGTCTGTCACGGCGAGGCCACATGTCCGTGCCTGCCGGCGCTAGGGTTGTGGGACGACGCAGATGGCGCTGATTCCTTCGGAGCGACAGGTGCCACGCACACCTGGGTCCCTCCGTAGCGCTCCCGGAACGAAGGTGTCATGCCCGCCGAGAACGGCCCTGTCGTCGGCAACCTCGACGATGACGACTACCCCGCCTACACCATGGGGCGGGCCGCTGACGTGCTCGGCACCACCCCCGCCTTCCTGAGGGCCGTCGGTGAGGCCGGGCTGATCACCCCCCTGCGCTCGGAAGGCGGTCACCGCCGCTACTCCCGCCGTCAGTTGCTGGTCGCCGCCCGCGCTCGCGAGCTGGTCGGCCAGGGCACCCCCATCGAGGCCGCGTGCCGCATCATCTCCCTCGAGGACCAGCTGGACGACGCCCTCCGCCTGAACCGGGAAATGCGCCGGAAGCTGGACGAGGGCGATGCGCATATCTAGTTCCGCCGGTACAGAAATGCGGACTCCGGCGGGGCAGGAATTGCCCGGCGGACGCGAAAACGTATGGCCGGTTCCTCCCGGACTGTGTTAACGTGATAGCAGTTGCAGTTTTGGTTGCCAGAGAATTTTTTCTTTGCAGAGCTTTCCGGATCTTTCCGGAGGGGTGATCATCGCGGCGACTCGGTTCCGTAAAGTGCGGAGTCCGGTACTGCCCCCCGAGGGAGATTCAATATGGCATCTGGCACCGTGAAGTGGTTCAACGCGGAAAAGGGATTTGGCTTCATCGAGCAGGACGGTGGCGGCGCCGACGTGTTCGCCCACTACTCGAACATCGCCACCTCCGGCTTCCGTGAGCTTCAGGAAGGCCAGAAGGTTACCTTCGACGTCACGCAGGGCCAGAAGGGCCCGCAGGCCGAGAACATCGTTCCCGCCTGACGCCGACGCGAACGCCGCGGGCCACTGGCTCGCGCATCACATGGCTGGGGCCCGCGCTCTTGGGGTGCGGGCTCCAGCCATTGCGTTGCCCGGGCACCGGGTCAGGAGACTCCTGTACCCGGCTGCCTGGAATCCGATTCCGGGATCTCCGGATCGATGACGGCCCCGGCTTGAGTACCGAGAGGCCCCGCTTTCTGATTTTTTCTTCGGCCCATTCTTGTGATTCCTCGTACGGCCGCCCGCCGTCGGACGGAATTCCTCGATACGCCGCATCGAGGAAGGTTCCTTCATGAACCGCACCCGTCGCACCGGCGGCAGTTCCGGCCGCCACCGCGCGGACCGGAGTTCCACACGCTCCACAGCCCCCGCCCGCGACAGCCGCTTCCGCGCGCAGGAGACGGGCCGGTCGGGTCCGCGTCCGGGCACCGGGCGCAAGAGCGGCCAGGGAGCGCACTCCGCCGCACGCCGACAGGAGTTCGCCGCGCCGGTCACCCTGACCGAGCCGCTGCCCGCGGTCGAGGCGTTCGCCGAACTGGACATGCCCGCACCGCTGCTGGCCGCGCTCCGTGCCGAGGGCGTGACCGTGCCCTTCCCGATCCAGGCGGCCACCCTGCCGAACGCACTCGCCGGCCGGGACGTCCTGGGCCGCGGTCGTACGGGCTCGGGCAAGACGCTCGCCTTCGGCCTGCCGGTGCTGGCCCGCCTCGACGGGCAGCGCGCCCAGCCCCGGCAGCCGCTCGCCCTCGTCCTCGTCCCCACCCGGGAACTGGCCCAGCAGGTCACCGACGCGCTCACGCCCTACGCCCGCGCCCTGGGACTGCGGCTCGCCACTGTGGTGGGCGGCATGTCGATCGGCCGTCAGGCGAGTGCCCTGCGCGGCGCGGCCGAGGTCGTCGTCGCGACACCCGGCCGTCTCAAGGACCTCATCGAGCGAGGAGACTGCCGGCTGGACCAGGTCGCTGTCACCGTCCTCGACGAGGCCGACCAGATGGCCGACATGGGCTTCATGCCGCAGGTGACCACACTGCTCGACCAAGTCCCTTCCGGCGGGCAGCGGTTGCTGTTCTCGGCCACCCTGGACGGTGACATCGACCTGCTGGTGCGCCGCTACCTCCACGACCCCGTGGTGCACTCGGTCGACCCGCCGGCGGGCAGCGTCACCACCATGGCGCACCATCTGCTGCACGTGCGTGACGCCGACAAGGACACCACCGTGGCCGAGATCGCCGCCCGCGACGGACGCGTGATCATGTTCCTGGACACCAAGCACGCGGTCGACCGGCTGACCGAGCACCTGCTGTCCGTCGGAGTGCGCGCCTCGGCCCTGCACGGCGGCAAGTCCCAGCCGCAGCGCAACCGGACGCTCGCCCGGTTCAAGGACGGCCACGTCACGGCCCTGGTGGCCACCAACGTCGCGGCCCGCGGAATCCACGTCGACCAACTCGACCTCGTCGTGAACGTCGACCCTCCCGGCGACCACAAGGACTACCTGCACCGCGGCGGCCGCACCGCCCGCGCGGGCGAGTCGGGCACCGTCGTCACCCTCGTCCTGCCGCACCAGCGCCGTGCGATGGACCGTCTGATGGCCGACGCGGGCATCACCCCGCGTACCGCCCGGATCCGTCCCGGCGCGGCCGAACTGCATGCCATCACCGGCGCCCGGCCCCCGTCCGGCGTGCCGGTCACCATCCCCGCACCGGTCGCCGCACCACGCGAGGGCAAGGGATCCGCCGGCCGTGACCGCCGGGGCCGGGCCGCTGGACGGGGCGGGAACGGCCGGGCCGCGGCCCCGGCGCGCCGCTCCGCCCCCAGGTCCACCACATAGCCCAGGCACGCGGAACGCGCGCCCGCTCCCAGCAGTCACGCCGAGACGCCGCCCTCCTGACCGCCCCGACGAAGAGGAGAAGCCCTTGACGCAGACGACGCCGATTCCGCCCCGAGCACACCGGTCCGGCAAGGCCGACGGCACCGGTCTCACCGCCCGCGACGCCATGCTGCACCCTCCCGGTCCGCAGGTCGACGACCACATGGCGGTCGACGTGGCCCTGTCCGTGCTCATCGGCGCCCGGGTCCCGCACCTGCTCCTCCAGGACGAGGACGGGCGGTGCGCGGGCCTGGTCACCCGGGCCCAGCTCGCCGCACACCGTGGCGGCTCGTGGTTCAGCGACCGGACCCGGCTGCGGGACATCCCGCTGGACCGCGGACCGTTCACCGCGTCGACGGCGGCACTCGGCGAGGCGGAAGCCGCCATGCGGATACGGATCCTGAACGTCTCTCCCGTGGTCGACGAGCACGGCTACGCCCTGGGCGTCCTCGCGCTCACCCCCTGACCGTCCCGCCCGGCCGCCGCCGCGCGTCCGGCCCCTCCAGAGCCGTTTCCAGAGCCGCCGTTCCCCGGCGTTCCCACCCATCCCCGCGGAGGCATCCATGCGCTGTGTCATCGCCCGTTTCCCCTTCGACCTGACCAAGAGCGAGGTCGAGCAGTCGATGGACGGCATCACCCCCGAACCCGTCACCGGCGTGTCCGTGACCATCGACGGCCAGATCTACCCCGTGATGCAGGTCGGGGAAGTGATCACCAGGCAGAACCGCCGGGACTTCACGTCGTTCGAGATGCGCCGCGCGCTGACCCGGCTCGGCTTCACCTGCCACGACGCGCGCCCGGTCATGCCGCCCCGGGACGCGCGGGCCGACGAGGACGCGCTCGGCTGGTGACGATCTCCGGGGTCACGGCGACTCATGTGCCGTTCGCCGGCCGGGAAACCGAGGATCCGGCACTCGGTCTGTGAGCGGGCCGGACACGGCCGGGCCCGCTCCGGCGGCTGCTGGGCTTCCGGGGCGGGGGCGATACTCGCGAAGCGGTTCTCGGCGCCGTGCGGCAGTTGCCCGTAGGGGTCGTGGACGTCCTTGCTCATGCGTTCCAGCTCGCCCAGGAGAAGGACCGGGAGAGCGGTGTGCACCGCTGTCACCCCGACCGCGACGGAGCCGTGCGTCCTGTGATTCAGGGGCGTCCAGGTAGAGGCGGCACGTCGCCCGGTCGAGAAGCAGGAACCCGCGCAGCCGCAGTTCCGGGGGCGGGCGCCGGGGCCGGGGCGGGTTTGCGCAGGGTGAGGGCGGCCAGCGCGGAGAGAGCGGTGAGTGCGGCCGCGACCCAACCGGAGACGCGCAGACCGTCGATGACGTCGGAGACCGGCGGATGCGCGCCCGCGCGGATGTCCAGCCCCGCGTTGGCGACGGCCACCAGCACGGCGAGCCCCATGGCGCCGCCGACCTGCCGGAACGTCGACACCAGACCGGAGGCCACCCCCTGCTCGGCGGGCGGCACACCCTGCGCGGCGGCCACGAACATCGGCGGGAAGCCGAGCCCGCCGCCCAGCCCCCACACCAGCGCTCCCGGCAGCATCCACACGTAGGACCCGCCGTCGGTGAGGCTCGCGGAGACGCCGGCGAGCCCGATCGCGGTGAGCAGTACCCCGCTCACCACCGCGGCGCGCACCCCCCACGTGCCGATCACCTTCGGGGTGACCTTCAGGGCGGAGAACATCGAGATCGCCGTGGCCGGCACGAACGCGAGGCCCGCGTCCAGGGCGTCGTAGCCGAGGCCGTTCTGCAGGTAGGTGGTGAACAGGTAGTACGTATAGCTGAGCGCGCCCTGGAAGACGAAGATCACGATCATCGTCGTGAGCAGGTTGCGGTTGCCGAACATCCGCAGGGGAACCAGCGGATCCCGGGTGCGCGCCTCCAGCACCACGAACAGCACGAGCAGGACGGCGCCGCCCGCGACGGTGCCCGCGCCCGCGAAGGTGCCCCAGCCCTTGTCCGGCCCGCTGACCAGCCCGAAGACGACGAGGGTCAGGCCGGCCGTGGCGATCAGGGCGCCCAGCAGGTCGAACTTCTTGTCCTTCGTCGCGGAGGGCGGGTCGGCCACGAGTACCCGGGGTGCCGCCGCGGCGGCGATCAGTGCGAGAGGCACGTTCACGAAGAACACCCAGGACCAGCCGAGGTAGTTGGTGAGCACACCGCCGAGCAGTGCGCCGACGGACAGGCCCGCGCCGCCCGCCGCGCCCCACACGCCCACCGCACGGTTGCGCTCACCGCCCTCGGTGAAGTTGAGGTAGATCAGCTTCAGCGTGGCGGGGGTGACCAGGGCACCGCCGAGTCCCTGTACGAAGCGCGCGCCGACCAGCAGCCCCTGGTCCGAGGAGACCCCGCCGACCAGGGACGACAGCGCGTACAGGGCCATGGCCAGGGAGAACATCCGGCGCGGCCCGAACCGGTCCACGGCGCGTCCGCCCAGCAGCAGGAAGCCGCCGAGGCCGACGACGTAGGCGCTGACCACTCACTGCAGCGACTGTGCGTTGAACCCCAGTTCGCGTCCGATGTCAGGGAGCGCGATGAAGACGATGTTGACGTCGATGGTGGCGATGAGCTGTGCGAAGGCGAGCAGCGCAAGCCGCAGGCCCAGCCGCCGGCTCACCTGGTCCGGTGCAGCGACCATGGTCGTATGCCCTTCTTGAGGAACGGAACGGCGGAACAGAGGATCCAGGGGGTGGTGTTGGTCGTGAGAGTGCGAGCCCGACGGGCGACCCCACCTACTCTGAAATGAGCGGGACATGTCCACGAGGGCCCCAAGTGACAGACATGCGGAGGATCGCGTCATGCACCGGATCGCCCTGCTCGCCGTGCCTCCCGTGACCGCCGCCGAACTGTCCATCCCGGAGATGGCCTTCGGTCTGGCCCAGGTGGACGGGCTGCCCTGTTACGAAGTGGTGCCCTGCACCGCGCGGGCCGGTACGGACGTGGGCACCGGCCCCCTGCAGATCGTGCTGCGGCACGGCTTGGAGGCCCTGGAAGCGGCCGACTCGGTGCTGGTGGTGGGCGCGGGCGGCCGCGAGGAGGCGGATCCGAAACTGCTCGGGGCACTGCGGGAGGCGGCCGCCGACGGCAAGCGGATCGCCTCCGTGTGCGGCAGCGTCTTCGTGCTGGCGCAGGCCGGACTGCGGGACGGGCGGCGCGCCACCACGTACTGGACGTACGCGGCCGAACTGCGCCGCCGTTTTCCCCGGGTCACCGTCCGGCCGGACGTGCTGTACCTGCAGGAGGGACCGGTGGTGACCTCGGCCGGGCTGGCCGCGGCGCTGGACCTGTGCCTGCACATCGTCCGTACCGACTTCGGC
>NZ_JAGXJL010000107.1:0-12949 GCF_019091475.1 Streptomyces sp. GbtcB6
CCGCTCCGTTGTCGCCGACCACGGCCACGATCTCGCCGTGGCCGACGGTGAGGTCGATGCCCTCCAGGGCGTGCACGCCGCCGAAGAGCTTGACCACCTGGCGGAGTTCGAGGAGCGGGGCCGCCGTGGTCACGGCGGCCGTTTCCTTGCTCATCCCATTTCCTTCTTGCAGGTGGCCGTCGCCGCGGTGGGACCGGTGCAGATCTGCTTCCAGGTCCAGACGCCGTCCTTGACGAGCGTGGCGACCGTGTCGGCGTGCAGGTCCTGTACGGGGAGGAAGGCCGCCGGGACGCCGGGCTTCATGAAGCCGTTGTCCACGTAGCCGTCGACCTCGCTCTTGTCGATCTTGCCGTTCTTGAGCAGCTGCACCGTCAGTTCGGCGGCCTTGGCGGCCTGGAGCTTGAACGGCTTGTAGACGGTGCCGTACTGGTAGCCGAGCAGGATGTACTGGACCGCCTGGAGGTCGGCGTCCTGGCCGCCGATCACCGGTACCTTGCCGGTCAGCGACTGGGCCTTGAGTGCGGCGATGGAACCGCCGGCGGTGCCGTCGTTCATCACGACCACGGCGTCGATCTTGTTGTTGGTCTTGGTCAGGCACTGCTCCATCTCGGACTGCGCCTTGGCCGGGTCCCAGTTGGGCGTGTAGGTCTCGCAGGCGACCTTGACCTTGCCGGCCTTCACCAGCGGCTCGATGTACTGGTCCTGGCCCTTCTTGTACTGGGTGGTGCCGTAGTCGCCCTGGTTGCCGTAGATGCGGGCGATGACCTTGGGCTTGGCGGTCGTGCCGCCGGCGAGCACCTTGGCTGCGTCCTGGCCCTGGTTCTGGCCGACGGAGAGCGAGTTGAAGACGACCTGCGCCGCCGCCGGGCCGCCACGGGCGTCGTGGTCGTAGAGCAGCACGGGGACCTTGGCGACGGATGCCTTCTGGAGCGCGCCGCCGGCGATGTAGGGGTCGGCGGCGACCAGCACGGTCGCGGACGCGCCGCCCGAGATGGCGGTCTCGACCTGCTGGACCTGCTTCTGCGGGTCGTTCTCGGCGTTCTGGATGACGACCTTGGCGTCCGGCATGGCCTTCTTCATCGCGGCCTTGAAGTCGGGGCCGTCCTGAGTCGTGAAGCGCACGGTCGTGGTGTTGGGCAACAGCATGTAGACGGTCTTGCCGCCACTCGCGGTGCCACTGCCCCCGCCGGAGCCGCAGGCGGCGACCAGAAGGGCCGCCGCCGGCAGGGCGGCCAGACGTACGACAAGTCTTCGTGAACAGGGCAAACGGCGCATGGATGACACTCCTTCGTGAATCCGGCCCTCAGAGTGCGCAAACCTTTGCACCAAGGTTTCAGCCAGGTCAACAGTTTCAGCCAAAGATGATGCGGGCTTCGAGATATCGTTTGCACAACGGGGTGCCGTGGCAGCGTGTGGCGTGGTGGAAGAAGCGCACGTCCGCTGGCGCTTACCGACGAGTTGCGCCTTGGGTGGCTCCCGCTCCGGAGGCCGCGGGACGGAGATTTCAGTTCGGACACATGGCGGGGGCACGCGCGGGATGCCAGGCCGCCAAGTCGGCCGTCGGCCCGCTCGACCACCCACCGCTTCTGTGCCGACGGTCGCCTACGACCCGGCCGACCACCCCCCGCCCTCCGGGCGAGCATGCGGCGTCCGCCATGGGCAAACGGATCAAGGCGCCCCGACCTTCTCGCCCTTCGACTGAAAAGCGACCCGGGAAAATCTGCCTGCGCCCCAGCACCAGGGCCGCGTCGTTCAGGTGATGTGTCCTGGTTGATCACATGATGCCGAGGGTGATCAGTGGACGGTTGGCGTCGCGGGTGTGGTGGCGGAGTCCAGCGGCGATGTTCGTCTGGTTGCCGAGTCGGAGAGCGCCGATGGCCAGGTTGCGCAGGGATGCCATGGCACGTGGAGCGGTGCCGGTGCATACGCGGGAGGCGTCCTCGGCGTACGTGGTGTCCCTGATGTGGTGGATCTTGTTCTCGATGCCCCAGTGGCCGCGGACGCGGCGGGCGATCTCGGTTGCGTCGGCCTGCTCCGCGGTCAGGTCGGTCACCCCGTAGATGCGTTCCAGGGTGACCTTGCCGGTGGTGACGATCCGTCGGCGGCGCACGATCTGGACGGCCTGCACCGCGTGTGGGAACGCGATCCCGGCGACGGCGGCGGCCTTGATCCGGCGGATCTCGTCGCGGCCGTGCGCGGTGGCCCGCGTCTTGTCCAGGAGTGGCACTTCCCGCCATGGCAGGGCCTTCAGCCACTGGTGCAGGGTGGGCTGATTGCCCTTGATCAGCGCGATGTAGTGGGCGTGCTTGTCCTCGACGAGGAAGCGCGCGTGGGCGGTCTGCGAGTGGAGGGCGTCGAAGGTGACCACCGTGCCGTGCAGGTTGAGCGGGGCAAGCAGGGGCTGGAAGACGGTGATCTCGTTGGTCGTGGCGTCCACCTCGCGCTGGGCGGTGACCAGACCGGCCCCCGTCATAGCGGCGAGCAGATGGACCTGGGTGCCGTCGGTGCGGCGGGCACCGCGCACGGTCTTGCCGTCCACGGCGAGGGAGGGCAGGGGCCGCCGGTCGCTGTCGTTCTCCTCCTGGCCGGCGGCGCGTTCGCGCCCGGCGAGCCAACTTCCGACGGCTGTATCCAGCGCGTCGCCGTCGATGCGTTGGAGGACACGACGCACGGTGGCCTCGGCCGGGGCGACGGGGCCGCGGTCCGGCTCCCGGCATGGGCCACCGAGCCGAGCCGGGCCAGGACGTTGGGCGGGGCGTCGGCGGCCCACTCCGCGATCGCGGCCAGGGACTTCGCTCCGGCCAGGACCGCGCACGCGGCCAGGGAGAGGACGAAGGCGAGCGAGTGGCGTCGGCCCTGGTCCCGGCGGGGATCGGGCACCTGAGCCAGGCAGGTCAGCAGGCCGGGGAGGTCAGCAGGCCGGGGAGGTCATCGGGGACGGTCGGCGCGGTGTCGGCGAGTTGGCCCAGAGGGCGCGGGATGAGCGAGGATGAGCAGGCAGGCACGGTCTTCCGTCGTGGTGATCAGGGACTCGACACCTCATGATCACCGGAAGTCGTGCCTGCCTCCGCGTCAGCCCCCGCAGTCCTGCCCCAGCTCCTGAAGCCCAATCAACGCGGATGCACCGCCGGAACGACGCCGCCCTGCCCGCGTACCCCGTCGGTCACCGTCATCGTGGCGCCGACGGGGTACGCCCGTCACCCGCGAGCGGAGTGCGACTTCAGCGGATGCGGTGCTTCCGCCAGAAGGGGCCGAGGTCCCTGTGCGTCATCGACTGTGCGGCCTTCTTGAAGCCGGCGGTGGTGGAGACGCCGTACCAGTGGTCGTGGGCGTACTTCTTGATGAGGCGCGCCATGGTGCCGGCCCCGAGGACGTGCTCCAGGTCGGCCAGGACGCAAGGGCCGATCCCGTACACGACCTGGAAGTACTCGTCACGGTGTGTAGACCAGTAGGCCATCGAGTTGGTGAGCGCGGCGGTGGCGCTCGGCCAGGAGTCGTCCGGCGAGCACTCGAACCCGTCCCAGCGGTAGTAGCGCGCGTTGGCGTACTGAGCGAAACTCTCGTCCAGCCAGGGTGAGTTGTACTCGTCGTTGCCCACGACGCCGTACCACCACTGGTGGGCGATCTCATGGACGGTGGCGCCGCCCTCCTCCTCGGTGCCGAGGATGACCAGGCCGGGGTACTCCATGCCGCCGGCGAACCCGGGGGTCATCACGAGGTCGATCTCGCCGTACGGATAGCGGCCGAACTCCCTGCCGAACCGGTCGATGGCGGCGACGCCGTCCTTGCGGTTGAGGCGGACACCGGCGGCGGGCGTGTTCGGCGACCAGTACGACTTCACGCGCACGCCGTCGGGCGAGGTCTGGGTCGCGGTACGGAACGGGCCCGCCGCCCATGCGAAGTCCCGCACCCGCTTGGCGACGCTGTGGGTGACCGTACGCCCGGTACCGCCGGGGCGGGTCCATGTGCTGCCGGTCGCCGGGACCTTGAGGGCGGACGGGTGGTCAAGGCGCACCCGGAAGTCGCTCGCCAGGGTGTAGAAGCTCTCGCCGTACGACACATACGGATCGAGGTGCCATCCCCTCGCGTCGTGCACGGCGAGGACCGGCAGCGCGTTGCCCAGGAAGCGGAACGCGCCTTCGCGGCCGAAGCGGTTGTTGCGTGCGGGCACGGTGAGGGCCAAGTCGAAGGAGACGGCCGTCCGCTCGCCGCGTGCGAGCGGCCTCGGCAGAGCGATGCGCAGCGCCGTGCACTTCACGCCGGGGCGGCCCGGAGTGCCGCCGCGCACGTGGGAGACGCGGACGGGGGACGGTCTTCCGGATGTCCCGCAGCCGTCCTCGCCATTGCCCCACAGGCGTATGTACACCTCACGCAGGGGCCGGCTGGAGGCGTTGCGGAAGGACACCGTCTGCCGGCCCGCCCAGTGGGAGCCGTCGGCGTCGGCGCGCAGCTTCACGTCGTAGCTGGGGCGGTCGGGCGTCGCGGGTTCGGCCGCTCTCACCGCGGCGCCGGGCGCCGGGCCGGACGGCGTGCCGGCCTCGGCCACGGTGGAGCCTGCTGTCGCGAGCAGCGCGAGCAGGGCGACCAGCAGACGGCGACCGGTTCTTGAGGGGCCCGTGGGCGACGAAGGCATGGCTGACGACATGACAGATGACATGCCAGCGGATCTTGTCACAGGGTTCCCCACGGCCGACACAGGCCCGCGCGAAGAGGGGAGGTCGGCTCCGCTTGGGCGGCGAAAATGCCAGGGTAGGCAGGGGATGTTCGCTGTACGTTGGCGCACAGTAAGGATCCCGGTTCAACCCATCCGCAGTTCATCCCCTTCAATGAGGCCTGGTCAGGGACACCACGTACGCCGAGGACGCCTCCCGCGTACGCACCGGCACCGCTCCACGTGCCATGGCATCCCTGCGTAACCTGGCCATCGGCGCTCTCCGACTCGGCAACCAGACAAACATCGCCGCTGGACTCCGCCACCACACCCGCGACGCCAACCGTCCACTGATCACCCTCGGCATCATGTGATCAACCAGGACACATCACCTGAACGACGCGGCCCTGGCCCCAGCACTCCGCGTCTTCGGCCGCCGGCTACACCGGCCTCGCACTGCCTTCGGCTACGTCCGTGCCCGACAGCACAGAACCGACGCAGAATTGCGGTGGTTCACGCCGAGGCCGCGTTCATCGGGCCTTGGTACGGAGTCGGTCCGCCGCCTCGCGCATCGCGGCGGTGTGCTTTTACGGCGCCTCGGTCGGCCGTACCGAACAGGTGAACTCGTATGCCGCCCGCGGCGAGGCGGGCACCCGACACGGCAGGGCGGCGGCGGGGCCCAGGGAGGTCATGACGCTCCGACCGGCGCGGCGAAGACGTGCGTGACGGGCAGCGATCGCCGGCGCGCCACCCACCCCGTATTTCTCGTTTCCCACTATGGAACGAACGGCCCATTCGAATCGTCGGCAGGAGTGGGTCAGATGGTCCGGCGAACGGCGTGGGATGCCAAGTACTCCTCGTGAAAGATGAGTTTGCACACCACGACGTGACCGCATGACCAGGAAATATGTGCGTAACCTGTGGAAAATACGCGTGCCGCAGCTGTGTGGCTGAAACTCGCACAGTGTTTTCCAAGCAGGACTTCTTAGCGTTGCGGACGTTGTCCGGGCGGTCTGCGCGGGCCGATGAATTGTGGCGATCAGTCGTCACCGACAAAGGAGTCTGCATTGGTGGAGAGGCGTACGTTCATAGCGGGAGCCGCGGCGGCCGGTGCCGCAGCTGTTGTGGGCGGGACTGCTCTCGCTGCGGCGGCCGACCCGAACGAAACGGCTTCCACGGCCGGCCACGTCCGAGGCGCGACCGCGATCACGAAGGTGTTCGGAGACGGTCAGAAGCTCATCGCCGTGGCCGTCGAGTACGACCGCGACATCGACGGCTCCACCCTCTCGACGTCCACGTTCGCCGTCACCGGCCGGACCGTCACCAAGGTGTACGCGAACAGGACGGCCGCATTGGCCGAGCGGGGCAGGGACGGCCGGTTCGCCGTCGTCGAGCTCTCGCCCGACGACGCCGCGGCGGCGCTGTGGGTGACGCAGCAGGGCGGCGGCGCTGGGGGCGGCACGTCGACGGACTCGCCGAGCCCCAGCCCGAGCGAGTCGAGCGGCTCAGGCGGTGCCCCGGGAGCCGGCGGGCCGAAGGTGGGCGACAGCACGCCGGGCGGAACGATCGTGGCGGCGACGGCCTCGGTGGTCCAGAAGGAGACCGTCAGGACGACGCACGGCGCCCGCTATGCGGCCACCGGCACGACCCTGACGACCAGTGCCGTCGTGAACCTCATCGTGGACGACTTCAAGCAGTTCACCTTCGACGACCCCGCCACCGGGCAGACCCTGAAGTACAACCTCTTCATCCCGAAGGACTACAACCCCCGCAAGCGGTATCCGCTCGTGCTGTTCATGCACGACGCGAGCGTCGTCAACGTGGCCACCGAGGGCCCGCTGGTCCAGGGCCTGGGAGCCGTGTGCTGGGCCAGTGCCGAGGACCAGGCGAAGCACGAGAGTTTCGTCCTCGCCCCGGAGTACGGCTCCGTCGTCATCGACGACGACTACGCACCCTCGACGCTGTTCGACGCCACGGCCAACCTCGTCCAGGCCGTGACGGAGCAATACTCCATCGACGAGGACCGCCGCTACACGACCGGCCAGTCGATGGGCGCGATGATGTCGCTGGGTCTGAACATCAGGTACCCGGACCTGTTCGCGGCCGCGTTCATCGTCGCCGGTCAGTGGCCCGCCGAGCAGGTCGCACCGCTGGCCGACAAGAACCTGTGGATCGTCGTCTCCCAGGACGACGACAAGGCCTACCCCGGCGAGAACGCCATCACCGCGGCTATAGAGGACGCGGGCACCCAGGTCGCCACCGCGGTATGGGACGGCCAGTCCACCGCAGCCCAGTTCGCCGCGGACGTCCGCAACCTCAAGGCCCAGAAGGCACCGGTCAACTACGCCTCCTTCCTCACCGGCACGACTGTCACCTCCGACTCCGGCACAAGCGCGCACATGGGCACGTGGCACATCGCGTACACCATTCCGGGTATCCGGGACTGGATCATGAGGCAGTCCAAGTAAGACACCTCCCAAAGGGGCGGGTTCGGTGCTGACACAGCCCGGACCCGCCTTTCGGTGCGTTTAGGTGCACGTAGTCCGAGCCGGGTCGGAGCTCCGGTCACTCAGCCCCGGGGGCACGCGGTATCGCATCGGACTTGACCCGCTCATCCGTGGCAAGGTCCTGCGCCTGCTCACCTTGCTCACGCGCCCGCACGCGACGCGACGCGACGCACCAACTGTGCCCGCCACTCGGCAGCAACGGCATGCCGCACCCTTGTGCCGTCCGCGGGTTCGCCTGCCGCCACGGCCTTCGACCGGCGACCTCGTGCCCTGCGCGGACACCAGGGGACACAGGCGGACACCAGTCTCACCGCCAAGCCGACCCGACGGCCGCACAGTCGACAGCCCACCCACTGCTCACTCCCACGACTCGGCCGTGGCGGAAATCTGCACCTCCAGGCGCGGCGGATTCCTGCGCGTCCGGTGCGGAACTCCGGCGAAATCTGCGCCGTAACACCGCCAGGCAATCCCCCGCCCACACTCCTCGGTGTCAGTTCCCACCGGGAGGTGAACAAACCATGACGAAATCTGCCGAGCCCGCGGGTATCCGCACCGCACCGTGTGCGGATCGCACGGCCGGTGCACGGTACCGGGGCGATGTACGCCCTGGCCGTCGCGGTCATCACCGCACCGAGGGAACGGTCACTCACTCCGGCCCCGCCGCGACCGCCTCCACCACTCGGTGCACCGCCGTCACGGTCCGGGCCGGGCACGCGGACGGCCACTGGGCGCCGCCCGGTTTCCGGCCACAGACCGAGGAGCTTTGGATGGCGGAGCGAACGGTCCTTTCCGGCGTGACGTTGATCGACGGCACGGGAAGTGCCCCGCGGACGGGCATGTCCGTGGTGATCGACGGCGCCGTGATCACCGAAGTGGGTCCGGCCGACAGGACGGTGACGTCTCCTCAGGACCAGGTGTACGACCTGCCGGGGACGACACTGCTGCCGGGGCTCATCGACTGCCATGTGCATCTGCGGTCCAACGCGGGCGCCCGGCCGCGGGACGTGCACCTGTGGAACATGCTGACCTCGGTCGAGGAGCAGACCCTGCACGCCGCCGCCAACGCCCGTGAGGCGCTGCGGTCGGGTTTCACCACCGTCCGGGACACCGCGGGTTCGCTGCCCGAGGTGGCCGTCAAGCACGTGCTGGACGAGCACGTCCTCGACGGGGCCCGGGTCGTCGCCTCCGGCCTGGTCGGCATGACCGCCGGACACGGCGACATGTTCTGCCCGGCGACGCTCGACGAGAAGCGGATGTGGGCTCCGGCCGACGGCGCCGACGAGTGCCGTAAACGCGTCCGGGAGTACGCCCGGATGGGCGTGGACCTGATCAAGATCTGCACCAGCGGCGGCACGCTCTCCATCGGCGACAAGACCGGGTGGCGCAACTACACGGACGCCGAGATCGACGCCATCGTCGACGAGGCGCACGCCCTGGACCTGCGAGTGGCGGCGCATGCGCACAGCCGGGCCGGGATCGAGGCGGCCCTGTGCGCCGGGGTGGACACCCTGGAGCACGGCTCCGAACTCGACGACGACCTCATCGAGTTGATGCTGGAACAGGGCACGTTCCTCTGCCCGACCCTCACCCTCAGCGAGTTCATGGCGGAACACGGTCGGCAGCGCGGTCTGTCCGCCGAGCATCTGGACAAGGGGGAGCGGCTGCGCGAGCGCCGGCTCTCCTCCGTCCGGCGGGCCCATCAGGCCGGCGTACGGATGATCGCGGGCAGCGACTCCTCCAACACCATGCGGTTCGGCTCCCACGCCCGGGAACTGCAGTTGTTGCACGAGCAGGTCGGCATGACCCCGATGCAGGCCCTGGTGGCGGCGACCTCCGCGGCCGCCGACGCCCTCGGTCTCGGCGGCCGGACCGGAACCGTCGCTCCGGGGATGTGCGCGGACCTGCTGCTCGTGGACGGTGACCCGCTCGCCGACCTGGGCCTGCTCGGGGACCGGCGGCGGTTGCGCGCGGTACTGCGCGAGGGCCGGGCCATGGACCCGAACGCGGCCACGTCCATTCCCCAGGGTCTGGCCGCGAGGCGCCGGACCGCAGAGACCGACCGGGTGCCGCCTCGTTCGCCGGCATCCGCCACCGCGGGATAAGGAGACGACCAGTGCTGCGTTATCTGCTGATCCGGATCGCCCGGGCGCTCGCCGTCGTCCTGTGCCTGAGCGCTGTCGTGTTCCTGCTCGCGCATCTGATCCCCGGTGATCCGGCGACCCTCATCGCCGGCGAGAACTCCACGCCCGAGCTGCGCGCCCAGATCACCCGGGAGCTGGGGCTCGACCAGCCCGTGTGGTCGCAGTACCTCAGCTGGCTCGGGCACGCCGTCCGGGGCGACCTCGGAACGTCCCTGCTCGACGGGCAGAGCGTCGCCGCACAGGTCTCCGAGCGGCTCCCGGTGAGCCTGGAACTCGCCGTCTACGCCGCGGTGATCGCGGCCGTGTGGGGCATCCCGGCGGGCATCTGGTCCGCCATGCACCAGGGCCGGGCGGTCGACCGGCTGGTCAACGGCACCGCGTTCCTGGGGCTCGCCTTTCCGCCGTTCGTCGTCGGCACGGTCATGGTCCTGCTGGTGAGCAGACTGACCCCGGGCTGGCCGCTGTTCTCCTTCGTGCCGTTCGACCAGGACCCGCTGCTCAACCTCCAGGACCTGCTGCTGCCCGCGGTGGCGCTGGGCATCCCGTTCGGCGCCACGCTCTGCCGCTACATGCGGGCCGCCGTCCTCGACGTGGTCGGCCAGGACTTCATGCGGACCGCGGCGGCGAAGGGCGCCGGGCGACGGCGCCTGATGCTGCGGCACGCCCTGCGCAACGCGCTGGGGCCCGTGGTCACCGCGGGCGGTCTCCAGCTCGGGGTGCTGGTCGGCGGCACCGTCATCGTCGAGCAGGTCTTCGCGCTTCCCGGGCTCGGCTCGCTGATCGTCAACTCCATCACCCAGCACGACTTCACGGTGGTCCAGGGGGCGGTCCTCGCGCTCGGCGCCTCCTACGTGCTGATCAACCTGGTGACCGACCTGCTCTACCCGCTCATCGACCCCCGGATCCGGACGACAGGAGCACGTCGTGACGGCTGAGACCGTACTGCCCGACGCGGGCGCGACCGTGACCGCGAGGGCCGCCCGGCGAAGGCCGTTCCGCGGCTGGAACCCGACCCTCACCACAGGTGTCTGCCTGCTCGGCGGCCTGGTGCTGACCTCCCTGGTCGTCACCGGCTTCGGCCCCTACTCCGCCGAGGACGTCGGCAACGCCCTGCTCGGCGGGCCCACCGGCAGCCACTGGCTGGGCACCGACAACCTCGGCCGCGACCTGTTCACCAGGACCTTCGTCGCCGCGCTGCACTCCCTCCTGGTCGCCTTCGGGGCCACCACGCTCGCCGCGCTGATCGGCGTGCCCATCGGTCTCCTCGCGGGCTACAGCGGCCGACGGGTGGACGGGGTGCTGATGGCGGTGATGGACATCGCGATGTCCATCCCCTCGGTGCTGCTCGCGCTGGTGCTGGTCTCCGTGTTCACGCCGGGCACGGCGGTCCTCGTCGTGGGCATGGGGCTGATCTTCGTACCGTACTTCGCCCGGATCGTCCGCGCTCCGGCGCTGACCGTGCGCGAACGCGACTTCGTCTCGGCGGCCCGGATCGCCGGGGTGCGCCCGCCGGTGATCATCGGCCGCCATGTGCTGCCGAACGTGCTGTCCTCCGCGCTCGTCCAGTACGCCAACACGGCGGCCACCTGCGTGCTGGTGGAGGCGTCCCTGAGCTATCTGGGCCTCGGCATCCAGCCGCCGACACCGAGCTGGGGCCGAATGATCTTCGAGGGTCAGCGCTACATGGCGCACGACCCGCTGCTCGTCATCGTCCCCGGGATCACGCTCGCCGTGGCCACGGCAGCCTTCGGCCTGATCTCCGACGGCCTCCAGGAACGGATCGACCCGCGCGGCACCCGCCGTACGCCCTGATCCACGCCCCCTCCGCTTCTCGATTTCCCCCCACCACCTGGCACCTCTCCTCGCTCACCCAACCCTCAGGCACAGGCGGTCATGATCATGAACCACGGGTACACCCGCAGAACCACCCTCGCGCTCGGCGGCGGCACGCTGGCCGCGGCTCTCCTCTCGGGGTGCGGCGGCACGGCGACGACGGCCGGCAAGAGCAACGGCAAGCCCGTCAGCGGCGGTTCCCTCACCATCGGCCTCGACGCCGAGCCGACCACGGGCTTCGACCCGCAGGTGGCGCAGGCGTACAACGACCAGCAGATCATCTCCCAGTTCTACGAGGGCCTGCTCAGCCTGGACGACAAGGGCCAGGTCCAGCCCGGCCTCGCCAAGAGCTACCGGCAGGTCGACGCCACCACCCACCGCTTCACCCTCCGCGACGGCGTGACCTTCCACGACGGCAGCAAACTCACCACCGACGACGTCATCTTCAGCCTGGAACGGCTGATGGACCCCGCCATCAAGTCGCCGTTCACCCAGCAGTACAAGATCAAGAAGGTCACCGCGGTGGACGCCACCACCGTGGAGGTCAAGCTCAGCGCCCCGCAGCCGTCCCTCTACCACTTCCTGGCCCGCCCCTGGAGCGGCGCGATCATGAGCAAGAAGTGGACGACGGCCCACACCGAGGACCAGATCAAGACGGCGGAGAACGGCACCGGGCCCTTCAAGCTCACGAAGTGGACCAAGGGCGTCTCCATCCAGCTCGCCGCCCACACCGGCTACTGGCAGAAGCCGAAGCCCTACCTCTCCTCCGTCACCTACCGGCTCATCCCCGACGAGACCTCGCGGGTGGCCTCCCTGCGCTCGGGCGCCGTCCAGCTGATGGCCTTCCGCGACCTGCGGCTGGTGGACGACCTCAAGAAGACGGCCGGCATCACCGAGGCCAACGGGCCGCTCGTCTCCAGCGTCTGGATCAACATGAACACGCTGAGCGGGCCCCTTGCTGACAAGCGGGTACGGCAGGCGTTCAACCTCGCCGTCGACCGCCAGGCACTGATCAAGACCCTCGGCGGCGGCGACTCCGCCACCCTCGGCTATGTCATCCCGCCCCAGGACCCGTACGGCACCACCCCGACCTCCGCCGACTCGGTGTACGTGCAGAACCAGGCCAAGGCCAAGGAACTGCTCCGGGCCGCCGGCCAGACCAAGGTCAGCCTCGAACTGGTCGCGCCCAGCGACCCGGCCTACGGCCCCGACATCTCCGCCATGGAGCTGATGAAGGCCCAGCTGGCCCAGGTCGGCATCACCCTCAACCTCAAGCTGATCCCGTTCGCCACGGTCGTCCCGCGCGTGCTGTCCGGCGACTACAGCAACATGATCATGATGACGAGCGTGCTCAACGCCGACCCGAGCCAGTACGTCAGCCTCTGGTTCGCCAAGGGCAGCCCGGCCACCAAGGTCAAGGACCAGGACCTGTGGGACCAGATGGCGGCCGCGGCGAGCGAGAGCGACGACAGCAAGCGGGTCACCCGCTACCACCAGCTCGCCCAGTACATCGCCGACCAGTGCTACCTGATGGTGCCCTACGCCAAGGCGGTACGCGGCGAGGCCTGGACCGACAAGGTGGGCGGCTACCGGCCGGACGCCACGGCCACCCGTCTCGAACTCAAGAGCACCTGGCTGGCCTCGTGACAACCGGTGCACCGACCACCGCGCCGGCCGCCACCGCGGCCGGCGCCGGGGGCCGGGTCCTCGACGTCTCCGGGCTGCGCATCGGCTTCGGCGGCTCGGAGGTCGTCTCCGGCGTGGACCTGTGCGACGAACGCGGTGAGGTGGTCGGCCTGATCGGCGAGAGCGGCTGC
>NZ_JAGXJL010000108.1:0-12937 GCF_019091475.1 Streptomyces sp. GbtcB6
CCACAAGGAGCTGGAACGCGCCGGCCTGTCGATCGGGGACATCGGTGCCTTCGAGGTCAACGGGGCCTTCGCGCCGGTACCGCTCGCCTGGCAGAGCGAGGTGAAGGCCGATCCGGACCGGGTCAACCCGCTCGGCGGGGCCATCGCGGTGGGACATCCGCTCGGTGCGTCCGGTGCCGTCCTCGCCACCCGGCTGCTGCACCACATGCGCCGCCACGGCATCAGGTTCGGCCTCCAGACCATGTGCGAGGGCGGCGGCACCGCCAACGCCACCGTCTTCGAACTGGCCGACTGACATGACCGCGACGCGGACACCGGAGGAGACGGCAGTGAGCGTGACACCCGAGCAGCGGCGGCAGGATCTGGCCGTGCTGCGGGAGCGCTGGTACCGGGAGGGCCACTACTCCTCGCGCACCATGGCGGATGCCCTGGAGGACGCCGGCCGCCGGGTGCCCGGGACGCGGTTCGTGTTCGCCTCGGAGGCGGAGGCGACCACGGTCACCTTGGCGGACGTGCTCGCGCTGGGCAGGCGAGCGGCGGCCGGGCTGCGCCGGCTCGGGGTGCGGCCCGGCGACGTGGTCGCCGTACAGGTCCCCAACCGGCTGGAGCTGGTGGTGTCCTACTTCGGCACCTGGCTGGCCGGCGCGGTCGTGCTGCCCATCACCCACATCTACGACTCCGCCGAGGTCGGTGTCATCCTGCGCGACGCCCGGGCGAAGGTGCTCGTCCTGCCCGACGCGTGGCGCTCCATCGACTTCGTCGACCGCCTGGCCCGCCTCGACGCGGGGCCCGCCCTCGAACACGTCGTCATGATCGGCGACAGGGCGGCACCGGACGCGGTTCCCTGGGGCACCCTGCTGGCCGAGGCGGAGGAGGCGCCGGCGCCCGTGGACGTGGCCGCTGACGACGTGGCCGCCGACGACGTGTGCGCGGTGATCTACACCTCGGGGACGACCGGCGCACCCAAGAGCGTGCAGCACACACACAACACCCTGCTGCACGAGCTGCGCAAGGGTGACCTGATGAACGAGGCCGGGCCGGACGACACCCGCCTCATCCCCTGGCCCTCCGGCCATGTCGCGGGGCTGCTGGCCGCGTGCAGCGGGATCGTCGGGGGCACCGACACGGTGCACATGGACCGCTGGAACGAACGCCGGGCCGTCGAACTCGTCGAGGAGTTCCGGTGCACCATCACCAGCGGCACCCCTCTGCACGTGGAGGCGCTGCTGAGGGCGGCCGAGGAGCACGGCCGGGACATCTCCAGCCTGCGATTCGTCCAGATCGGCGCCGCCAACGTCCCGCCCGCGCTGGTCGCCAGGGCCGACGACGCGGGCATCGTGGTGGCCCGCGCCTACGGCAGCACCGAGCACCCGCGGTGTGCGACCTCCCCGCTGGACGCCTCGGCGCGCCAGCGGTCCATGACGGACGGCCTGGTGCGCTTCGGCGACGAGGTGCGGATCGTCGACGACGAACTGCGTCCGCTGCCGGTGGGGGAGGCGGGTGAGGTCGTCACCCGCGGCCCCAGCCAGTTCGTCGGCTACCGCAACCGCGCGTACGACGCCGCGGCGTTCCTGCCCGGCGGCTGGTTCCGCACGGGGGACGTGGGACGGCTCGACGAGGACGGTCACCTGACCATCACCGACCGCATCAAGGACATCATCATCCGAGGCGGGGAGAACATCGCCTCCAAGGAGGTCGAGGACATCCTCACCACCCATCCACGGGTCCGGCACGCCGCCGTGGTCGCCGAACCCGACCCTCGGTACGGCGAGCGGGTGGCCGCCTTCGTGGTCCTCGACAGCGGCACACTCGACGTCGAGGAGGCGCGCGAGCTGTTCGCCCGGCATCGGGTGGCACCGCAGAAGGCGCCCGAGCGGATCGTGGTCGTTCCCGATCTCCCGCGGGCCCCGTCGGGGAAGGTCCGCAAGTTCGAGCTGCGCGACCGGCTGAGGGCGGCGGGGGCCACGGAGCAGTCCGCCGAGGAGGTCCGTGCCTGACCGTCCCTATCCCGTGCCTGACCGCCCCGTAACCCGTGCCGCCGCGATCCGGTGCCGTCCTGGCCCCGGCCCCGGCGGAACAAGAGAGGCTTCTCATGGACGTGGGACTGCTGATGAGCTACTCGGGCGGCTTCGCCGAAGCCGCCCGCCGGCTGGGCGACTTCGAGGCGGCCGGAGTCGACTCGGTGCTGCTGCCCGAGGCGTACACCTTCGACTCGGTGAGCCAGCTCGGTCACCTCGCCGCCCGCACCGAGAGGATGCGTCTCGCGACCAGCATCCTCAACGTGTACTCGCGCACCCCCGCGCTCCTCGCGATGACCGCGGCCGGACTCGACTTCGTGTCGGAAGGACGGTTCGAGCTGGGCATCGGCGCGTCCGGTCCCCAGGTGGTCGAGGGGTTCCACGGGCTGCCCCACACAGCTCCGCTGACCCGGATCCGGGAGGTGATCGAGATCTGCCGGACCGTCTGGCGGCGCGAGCCCCTGCGGCACGAGGGCCGGGTCTTCCAACTGCCGCTGACCGCCGAGCGCGGGGGCACCGGCCGGGGCGGCCGCGCGCTGAAACTCATCAACCATCCCGTCCGGCCGGACATCCCGATCGTCCTGGCGGCCCTGGGACCGAAGAGCGTGGAGCTTGCGGCGGAGCTGTGCGAGGGGTGGCAGCCCACCCTGTACCTTCCGGAGGCGGCCAAGGAGGTCTTCGGTCCCTCCCTGGCGGCCGGGCGGGCCCGGCGCCTGGCCGGACTGCCGCCGCTCCGGGTCGTCGCCGACGTCAAGGTCCTCGTCAGCGACGATGCGGAGGAACTCGCGGCCGGACGGCAGCGGGTCCGCGAATACGTCGCCCTGTACGTCGGCGGCATGGGAGCCCGGGGCCGGGACTTCTACAACGCCCTCGTCGCGCGGTACGGCTTCGAAGGGCCGGCGGCGGAGATCGAGGAGCTGTACCAGAGCGGCCGCAAGGACGAGGCGGCCGCCGCGGTCCCCGGAGAACTGGTCGACGCGGTGGCCCTGGTGGGGCCGCGCGGACTGGTCGCGGAGCGGGTCGCGGCGTTCCGCGACAGCGGGGTCACGGGGCTGAACGCCGCGCCGATCGCGCTCACCCACGATCGGCGGGTCGAGGACATGGAACTGCTCAAGCGGCTTGCCGGGTGACCGCCGCGCGTTCCAGGTGCGCGAGCACCCGCTGGTGATGGTGGGCGGCGGTGCCGTGGACCAGCGAGTCCACCGTCGCCCGCCGCAGATACAGGTGCAGGTCGTGTCCCCAGGTGAAGCCGATGCCGCCATGGGACTGCAGGGCCTCCCCGGCGACCTCGGGGAGGCGTTCGCTCGCGAAGGCCTTGGCCACGGCGGCCGCCATGGTGGTGTCGTCGCGGCCCGCGTCGAAGGCCATGGCCGCGTAGTAGGTGGCGGCCCGCAGGCCCCGCAGGGTGATCAGCATGTCGGCCGCCTTGTGCTTGACGGCCTGGAAGCTGCCCAGTGGACGGCCGAACTGTTCGCGCACGGTGACATGATCGACCGTCATCTCCAGCAGCCGTTCTCCCACGCCCAGCGCGTCCGCGGCGGTGAGGACCGTCATCGCGTCCACCCACCGGTTCGCGTCGCCCTGGCGGTCGGACAGCACCTGCCCGGCTGCCACGGCCACGTCGTCGAACACGACGTCGTACCAGGAACGCGTCAGGTCCAGGGTGCTGCGCCGCTCCGTACGGGCGGCGGACGTCGGGACCAGGAGGACGTACGGTTCGTCCCCGGTGAGCGTCACCAGCAGCCAGTCGGTACAGGCGGCGGCGTGCACGGCCGTGGCCCGGCCCGACAGGACGAGGTCCCGCCTCTCCCGGCGTGCGGTCAGGGAACCGTGGTGCACGAACCCCGCCTTCAGTCGTCCTTCGCCGAGCTCCGTCGCGGCCTGCGCGGCGAGGTCGCTCAGGCCGGGGCCCCAGGCGGCGGACATGGACGCCAGGGCCGTCTCCACGAAGGGGCCCGGTGCCGCGGCGCGTCCCAGCTCCTCGGCCACCAGGCAGAGCTCCACCAGCCCCTGGGCCGCGCCTCCTTGGGCCTCGGGGGTCGCGAGGCCCGTCCAGCCCATGCGCGCACCCCTGCTCCACAGCTTCTCGTCGACGTCCAGTCCCGCGTCGAGGACCGCCCGGACGAGATGCGGAGGGCAGTACGAGGTGAGCAGATCCCGCGACGTCTCGCGCAACGCGGCCTGTTCCTCGGAGAGTTCGAAGTCCACCATCGACCGGCCCTTCCATGGTCGTACCGGTTACGGATCACTAGCCTCTCATTGAGTGTAATGATTAAGCTATCTGGCGTGCCAGCTTGCGGAGGATCCAAAGGCCGCGAACCCGGCGGGCGAGAGGAACGATGATGTCGGACCAGGAGTTCAGCACCGGTGAGCGCGACTACGAGACCGTGCTCTTCGAGGTGACGGAACACGTCGCCACGGTCACCCTCAACCGTCCGCACAAGCTCAACGCGTTCAACCAGACCATGGTGGACGAGTTCCGGGACATCTGGGCGCGCGTGCGCACGGAGGACGCCGTCCACGCGGTGGTCCTGCGGGCCGCCGGCGAACGCGCCTTCTGCACGGGCACCGACGTCGACGACCGGATCCATCTCGCCGGGAACGTCTGGAGCCAGGAGGACCCTGGGCGGGGGCTCAGCCCCAAGCAGAACCGGGTGTGGAAGCCGGCCGTCACCGCCGTGCACGGGATGGTCGCAGGCGGTGCCTTGTACTGGCTCAACGACTGCGACATCGTGATCGGCGCGGACGACGCCACCTTCTTCGACCCGCATGTGAGTTACGGCATGACATCGGCCCTGGAGCCCATCGGGCTGGCCCGGCGCATCCCCCTCGGCGAGGCCCTGCGGTGGGCGCTGCTCGGGCTGGACGAGCGGATGTCGGCCGCGCGGGCGCGTGAGATCGGTCTGGTGTCCGAGCTGGTGCCCTACCCGGAACTATGGGGCCGGGCCGGCGAACTGGCGCGCACCATCGCGGCCAAGCCGCCCGCGGCCGTGCAGGGAACCGTCCGGGCGATCTGGGAGACGCACGGCCTGGACCGCGAGGCGGCCCAGGCGCTCGGCTGGCACTACACGACGATCGGCAATCCTCTCGGCAAGCCGCAGGTCTCGCGCGAGACCTTCGTCAAACCCAAGTGGACGCTGCGCTGACCCGCGCCCGCGCCCGCGCCTGTCAGCCGGCGAACCGCGCGATCTCCGCGTCCAGCAGTTCGCCGAGAGTCTCCGCCGGGGGATCCGGCAGGCGCACCGGGGCCTGACGGGTCGGCAGCAGAACGACGGCTCGTCCCGGTGTCGAGACCTCCCCGCGCTGGTTGTGGCAGGACACCTCGATGTGCACCTCGTTGCCGACGTCGGTCCGCACCTTGTCCACCACGACACCGCGCACCCATGTGGTGTCCCCGACGTAGTTGAACTTGCGGTGCTCGCAGCGGAGTCTGAACAGCCAGCCGTCGTCGCCCATCCAGTCCGTGAGCGCGTGCGTCAGCCAGGTCTCGCGCATGCCGCCGTAGTCGTAGCTCATGGGGATGCCCAGCTCCCGCGCGCGCTCCGGCTCCCAGTGCAGCCGCTGCACCGTGTCCGGGATGTTCCGGGCGTTGGGCGGGTACAGTCCGGGGGCTTTGCGCCGCACCCGCCGGGCGACCGCGAAGGCCCCCGGCGGCGTCAGCTGCATGCCCCACCCCACATGCCAGACGACCACGTCGGTCACGGTGGGCGGCCCCTTGGCCCGGGGCTGGAGCTCGTCGCCGACGGGGACGTCCTCGAAGTAGCGGGTGTTCGCCCCGCGGCGCTCCTCCGCGTCGTAGGCGGCGTCGATCTCGGCGAGTTGGTCGGCGGTGTAGGGGGGAAACTCCAGGTCCTCCTTACCGCCGGCCCGGTTCCTGCTGGTGTGCCGTTCGGCGTGGATCCACGTGCCGCGCTGGAGGGCGACCACCTGCCCCGCGCCGTCGGCGAACAGGAAGTCGTTGGTGACATGGGCGGCCCTGCCCCCGAAGGAGCTCGGCTTGACCTGGACGCCGACCTGGGCCCGCAGGCAGGAGCAGCGGTCACCCAGACGCAGCGGCCGGTAGTACTCGAACTCCATGACCGCCTGGTAGGCGCCGAGCCCGGCGAACGGGTCGCCCTTGAGGATCGCCTTGGCCCGGGCGTCCGGTTCGACGGCGTTCTCGCCCATGGTGTAGAGGTAGTTCGGCGGTGCGATCGTGCCCTTCCACCGGGTCGCCGGGCCGTGTGCGGGGTCGCACCACAGGGGATTGTCGTCGCCGTACCCGAGCGCGAAGTGACGGATTCCGTCGGTGCTCACCTCCAGGTTGTGCGGCGGCAGGCGGCGCTGGGGGACACCGATGCGCCGCCGTGAGCGCTCCACGGCATCGTCGGTGAGGAGGCCGTAGTCCGGCCGGTCCGTCAACGTGGTCACCATCTCTCCTTGCTTCGTGGGCGGGCTCTAGCCGCGGTGGTCGGGGAACGGTCCACCGGCCCGCTCGGCCGGTTCTGGGAGCGCGTGGCCCGGTGTGCCGTCGGCGGTGAAGAGTTTCTGGAGCCGGGGCCGGTCGACCTTGAGCGAGGGAGTCCGCGGCAACTGGTCCAGAATCCGCAGATCCACCGGCATCTGATATCGCGTCAGTCGACTGGTCAGGTGATCGAGCAGGTCCTGCCTGCTGGCCTGACCGCACAACGTGACCGCCACGACCGGCACTTCACCCAGACGCTCGTCCGGCAGCCCGACGGCGGTGGCGTCACTCACGGCCGGATGCTGGTGCAGAGCGTCCTCGATCACACTCGGCGGGATCTTGAAGCCGCCCCGGTTGATCGCGTCGTCCGCGCGGCCGTGGATGAACAGGAAGCCGTCCTCGTCCAGCGAGGCCAGGTCGTTCGTGCGCAGCCAGCCACCGTCGGCGACAGGTAGTTGGGGGCCGCGGACTTCGAGCAGTCCGACGCCGCCCGGTGTCTGGACGTCCTGTGTCGTACGGTCGACCACGCGCAGTTCGATGCCGCGGTGCGCGCGGCCCACGCTGCCGCGCTTCGTCCCCGCCCACTGGCGGTGGTCGGCGAGCGACCAGCCCGCGATGGCTCCGGCGAACTCGGTGGCGCCGTAGGTGGCGAGGACCGGCACGCCGTACCGCGCCTCGAACTCCTCGGCCAGTTCAGGCGGCAGGGGTGCCGTGCCGGAGCCGATCGCCCGCACGCTGCTGAAGGTGTCGGCGGGGAGTTCCGCGTGCAGCACCATGCGGATCGCGGTGGGCGGCAGGCGAAGTTGGCGCGGCCGGTGCCGGCATACCAACCGGGCCCACTCCTCGACCTGGAACCGCTCCATCAGGGCGACGGACCGGCCGTCGACGGCATGGGCGATCGCGAAGTACAGCCCGCTGATGTGGGCGAGCGAGGACCACAGGATGACGCATCCCCGGCGCAGGCGCGGACCTGTGCTGTCGTCGAGCATGGTGCCGGCGGCCTGGAAGGCGGCGGTCAGCTGCGGATAGGTCAGGGAGACGCGTTTGGGCTTGCCGGTCGTACCGCTGGTCATCATCACCACGGCCACGTCGTCCGCGGGCAGCCCGGGCAGCCCGGGAGGCGTGGGCGGCGCGGGTGTCCAGGAGTCCGGCCGGAGCCGCAGGCCCGTCTCCTGGCGAGCGATCAGGGGGACGGCGCCGATGTCCTCGGCGGCGTCCCGGACGGCGTCCCGGGCCCAGTCCTCCTCGTCGGCGATGACGACGTCCGGGCGCAGCGAGCGGATGTCGTCGCCGAGACCCGTCTCGCCCACGTGGGGGCTGAGGGTGACGACCTGTCGGCCGGTGGCGATCACCGCCAGCAGCGCGGCCAGTTGGGCCGGCCTGTTGCGCAGCACGAGGCCGACCCGGCGAGCGGAGGGGTGGCTGCTCAGGAGAGCGTCCAGATCGCGGGTGACGTCGGCGAGGTACGACCACGGAAGGCTCGACTCCGCGAAGGTCAGTGCCGTCGCGTTCGGGTCGATGCCCATCACGTGACGGAGCCAGTTCGAGAGCAGGGGCAAGGTGCGCCCGGCGGGATGCGAGCGGGCCTGTTTCGTCATGGCGTCCTTCTACGGGGAGGCAGACGTTTAAGCTAAATTAGTTACTTGATTCTATCGGTGCTGTCCAGGTGAGGCCAATGGGCGTCCCGCATCGGTGCGTTGAAGGCGCTCCTGAAACAGACAAATCTTTTATTTGACATGCCTGATTGTTGGGGAGGACGCATGCAGGAGGACACATGCAGCTAGACGCCATCACCGCACCCGCCACCGGCGGTGCCTCCGGCCTCGGAGCCGCGACCGCGGCGGCGTTCGCCGAGGCGGGAGCGAAAGTGGTCATCACCGACCTGCCCGGCTCGGCCGGTGCACAGACGGCTGCCGCGATCGGCGGCGGAGTCCGGTTCGTGCCCGCCGACATCACCGACGAGGACAGTCTGCGGGCGCCCCTCGAAGCGGCCCGGGAGGCCGGCGACCTGCGAGCCGTCGTGCACTGCGCGGGCCGCGGCGGGGACCGGCTGCGCATCCTCGACAAGTCCGGGGCACCCGCCACGCTGGACAGTTACCGTCAGGTCCTGGAGGTCAACCTCGTCGGCAGCTACAACGTCCTGCGCCTGCCCGGGGCCGCCATGGCAGGCAACACCGTCGAGGACGGCGACCGCGGTGCCATCGTGCTGACCGCGTCGGCGGCGGCCTTCGAGGGACAGATCGGCCAGACCTCGTACGCCTCCTCCAAGGGCGGCGTGCACGCGATGACCCTGGTGGCGGCCCGGGACCTCGCGAGCTGGGCGATCCGGGTCAACACCATCGCGCCCGGGGCCTTCGACTCCCCGATGCTGGCAAGGCTGCGCGAGGACATCCGGCAGAGCATCGCCGAGACCATTCCGCACCCCAGGCGCCTCGGCCACGCCGCGGACTACGCCGACCTGGCACTGGCCATGGTGCGAAACCCGTATCTCAACGGGGAGACCGTCCGCCTCGACGGCGCCCTGCGCATGGGCCCGAGGTGAGCGCCGCCCCCGAGGTCCTGGTGGACGTACAGGACCGGGTCCTCGTCATCACCGTCAACAGACCGGCACAGAAGAACGCGATGACCCTGGCGGCCGCCCACCTCGTCGCCGAGGCCGTCGACCGCCTGGACGACTCACCGGATCTGTCCGTCGCCGTCCTCACCGGTGCCGGCGGGACCTTCTGCGCGGGCATGGACCTGAAACGGTTCGCGCTCGGGGAGCGTCCGGCGCTGCCGGGGCGTGGCTTCGGCGGGCTCGTCGAGGCACCCCCCGAGAAGCCGATCATCGCCGCCGTCGAAGGCTGGGCGCTCGGCGGCGGCTGCGAACTCGCCCTCGCCTGCGACCTGGTGGTGGCAGCTCAGGGAGCGCGCTTCGGGCTGCCCGAGGTCAGGCGCGGCCTGGTGGCACGGGGCGGCGGAATGATCAGGCTGCCGCAGCGGCTGCCGCGCTCCGTCGCGATGGAACTGCTGCTCACCGGCGACCCGATCGACGCCGAGCGGGCGGAGCGACTGGGACTGGTCAACCGCGTCGTGCCCGAGGGTCAGGCGCTGGAGGCAGCGCTGCAGCTCGCCGGACGTGTCGCCGGGAACGCGCCCTTGGCCGTGCGCTGCGCCAAGGCCGTGGCGCGCGCCGCCCCCGGCTGGCCACAGGACGAGGTGTGGCGCAGACAGGCCCCGTTCTCCGACGCCGTGTTCGCCTCGCAGGACGCGCAGGAAGGAGCACGGGCGTTCGTGGAGCGCAGGGAACCCAAGTGGACGGGCCGCTAGTAGGTGTTTTTCTTCCTCAAGGCCCCAGGTCTGCGCGGTCGTCTCGCCGGTGTGTCGGTTGGTCGGATTCCAGCGCAGCGAGCCACTGGTCGAGAGTCTCAGCGGTATGTGAGCCGAGTGCTGCGCTGATCCATGCCTGGGCGCGATGCCAGGCTGGCTCAGCATCGGCAAGCGCCTGGTATCCGGCCTCTGTGACGGTCACCCGGGTCGTCCGGCCCGTCGACGACGTGGCGGCTACCTGTACAAACCCGCGCTGCACCAAACCATCGAGGTTGCGGCTGACAGTCGAGCGCTCCAGGCCGAGCCAGTCGGCGATCTCCGACGGTCTCGCCGGACCGTCGAAAAACGCCAGCTCAGAAAGCACCTCAAGCTGTGGAGCGGTCAGTCCGAACTGCCGCAACTCCGCGTCGACCCGTCGGCCCACCAGCCGCTGCAACCGCGCGATCCGCCTACCCAGGCACCCCTCGACCATCTGCCGCGCTTGCCGACGCGCCTCGGCCTCACCGATCTGTTGCATTTACACCTCCTGCCTGTACAGTACCCCTTACAGCAAGTGTTGTATATACATCACCTTGGAGGAAATGCCATGACGGAGTTCAACGAGCTGCTGGAGCGCAACCGCGAGTTCGCTGCGAACGCCGATCTCGGAGGGCTGGCCATGCCGCCCAAGGAAGCGATGCCTGACAAGCTGCTCCTCCTGCTGACCTGTGTCGACCCGCGGGTCGAACCGGCCGGCTTCCTCGGGGTCGGAACCTGGGATGCGGGAGTGCTGCGCAACGCAGGCGGGCGCGTCGACGACAAGGTCGTAGAAGACATCGCCTATCTCTCCATGCGCCTGGGCGCGCGGATGGATGTCGCCGTCATCCACCACACGCAATGCGGGACCGGCATGCTCTCTGAGCCCGCCTTCCGCCAGGCCTTCGCTGACCGCACCGGTCTGGACGAGGGCGCCCTCACGGAAAGGGCGGTGACCGACCCGACCACGACCGTGCGCCAGGATGTCGCGAAACTGCTCGCAAACCCGCTGCTGTCCAGCGACATCATTGCTTCGGTGTCCGGCCACGTACTGCGGCTCGAGACGGGACTCGTCGAGACGGTTGTTGAAGCAACCGCTCCGGCCCGGACCCCCGCTGCCTGACCAGATGGTTTCAGCCTCCGCCGTGGTGATGGCGGGCTTCTCGCCGGGTCGGCGTCAAAAAAGCCGTACTGGTAGCTGGTCACACTCAGGCCGAGCCGGGTACGCCCGCAATCATCAAGCTTCCGGCGTAGCCGACCATCTACGGATGTGCCACCGTCCTGGAACGCCGTTACTGAAACGCTCTCGCAGAACGGCGACTCCAACCCAACCAGTGACACGACCTCTCTGGCCTGCGGCCTTGAGGAAGAAAGACACTCACTTAGGCGCGCGTTGCCCGCCCGGCGTTCACTCGTCGGGCGGGCCGTACCTACGGCCGTCAGCGGATCGCCACCGGGTTCACCAGGCCGCCGGTGCTGCGCAGGAAGCGCTCGGGCGTGGCGTTGAGCAGGAAGGTGTAGCGGAGGTCGCGGGCACAGGCCGCCGCGAGGTCTTCCAGTACCCAGTTCTGTCCCTGGATCATGCCCATCATCACCAGGCACAGGACGTGCACGGGCAGCATGACGTCCTCGACGTTCGACGGCAGCAGTTCCATGGGCATGTTGTCGATCGCGGCGGCCGCCGCACGGCGCTCGTGGAAGAAGAGGGGGGCGTCGTAGTCGAGCGCGGGCACCGGCCGGCGATAGCTCGGGACGTCCGCCAGCAGGAAGTGCGTCACCTGCCCGGTCCGGACCAGGACGATGTCGCCTTCCTCCACCGGTGTTCCCTGGGCCTCCTCGACGGCCTCCAGCACGGCGCGCGTCACCGGGAACCGGCCCGGAAGGACGTCGACGCCCTGGTGCCGGGCCACGTCCAGGAGGATGCCGCGCGACACGACGGTGCCGGCCGCCTCGATGCCGAGCCGCGTGGCACCGGAGGCGTCGATCGCGTCCGCCGGTACGCCGTTGTACATGACACCGCGGTGACTGCAGTGCGACAGCGCGTCCCAGTGCGTCGCCGCCTGCGTGGGGGTCACCACGATGTCGTCGCTGTAGGCGACCGAGTCGGGGGAGTCGCCCATCAACGTGTTGATCGCGAGCATCGTCCGGACCGGATTGATCCGTCCCGGGACTCCGATGCCGTTCTGCGGGCCGTCCAGCGACAGCGACATGGAGAGCGAGAAGCTCTCGCCCGTCACCACCGAGGCCGTCGCCTTCCTCACCACTTCGGGGGTGATGAAGTTGAGCGTCCCCCGCTCGTCGTCCGCGCCCCACCGCTTCCAGTTGCTGACCTGCTCGGCCAAGGTGTCGAACTCGGCAACGCTCAGCACGGTTTCCGCCTCTCTTCGCTGTGAACTCGCGTGCGTACGACGTGACCGTCCCGGCCGGTCCACGTCAGGAGCGCGGCTCCCGGGGAAGGCCCAGGGCCCGCTCGGCGATGGTCGTGCGCAGCACCTCGTTGGCGCCCCCGGCGATGGTGTAGGCCCGGGCGTAGAGGAGGGCGTCCTGCCAGTAGCCCCCGTCCACGGCACGGTCGTCGCCCTCGACCAGCAGGCCGTCCAGCCCCTGGAGCCGGACCCCCAGCGAGACGGCTTCGAGGTTGGTGTCGCTGAAGAAGACCTTGACCATCGCTGCATCGGTCGGCTCGTCGGTTCCGGCGGCCATCCGGGACTGCACGGCCTTGCTCATCAGGTCGGCGACGTACACACGCGTCGCCAGCCGGCCCAGCCGGTCGCGCACGGCCGCGTCACCCAGAGGCGGCAGCCCCTCCGGACCGGGCCTGGCCGCCAGCGCCAGCAGACCGCTGAGGTCGTCGAGCAGTTCGGCGCTCCGCGCGGCCACCGACCCCCGCTCCTGGGCCAGGCTCGCACCGGCGACCCGCCATCCGCCGTCGACCTCACCGATCACCCGGTCGGCCGGGATGCGTACCCCGTCCAGGAACACCTCGTTGAAGTCGGCGGTGCCGGTGATCTCCCTGAGCGGCCGGATCTCCACTCCCGGGGCGCGCATGTCGAGGGCGAACGCGGTGATGCCCCGGGTCTTCGGCGCCCCGGGATCGGTGCGCGCGAGCAGGTATCCGACGTCGGCGTACTGGGCGTTGGTCGTCCACACC
>NZ_JAGXJL010000109.1:0-12261 GCF_019091475.1 Streptomyces sp. GbtcB6
GAGAAGCAGACCGGCGGCGGCCGGACCGCCGGATCCGACGCGTGGGAGGGCTACATGCGCCGGCAGAGCGTGTGCGTCAACTGGAGCGGTACGTCGCCGTGGGACGGCCGGATCGCCTTCGAGTCCCCAAACCCTTGAGCCCGCAGGCCCCTGCGTCAGGTCCCGTCGGCCCGCCAGGAAAGGGAGTGAGAAACATGAGTGCTCTCGACACCGACGTGTGGCACGGCGCGATCACAGCGACGGATGGACCAAGGCCGAGGGCGGCCACACCGCCGTGGCCGCTCCGGCCACCGGCGAGGAGATCGGCCGCGTCGGCATCGCCGTCCCGGCCGACGTGGCGCGCGGCCGCCCCGCCGAGGCCCAGCCCGGCTGGGCACGTGCTCTCGCCGCCGCTCTCGAGGCGTTCACCGAGACCCAGTGGTTCACGATGCAGGGCGCGATCGCCCGCTCCCTTCTGATGGAGATGGCTTTCGCCCTCCCCACGTCCGCAACCACCGGAGAAGACCCGTACTTCAGATCTGCACCTGAAAGGCAGGACGCCCTTGCGGATCGCCAATCACGATTCCCGGCTCACCCTGGTCGACGGCGAGAAGGGACTCGATGTCGAAGAACTCAGCGAAGGCAGATTTCCCGCGGACGTCCACGGAGCCTACGAGCGCTGGGACGAGCTACGGGCCTGGGCCGCATCATGGCACGACGGGCCCGAAGGTTTCCCGCTCGACCCCACACTGCTCGGGCCACCCTCGCCGCGACCGGCGCAGGTCTTCGCGGTCGGGTTGAACTACGCCGACCACGTGGCGGAGGGGGGATACTCCCGGCCCGAAGCGCCGACCGTGTTCACCAAGTTCCCGACCTCGTTGACCGGCCCGTACGGCGAGATTGCTCTGCCACCGGGCACCGTGGACTGGGAGGTCGAGGTGGTCGTCGTGATCGGGCTCCGCACCGCCGGCCCGGTCGAACCGGCGGACGCCTGGTCCCACGTCGCCGGACTCACCGTCGGCCAGGACCTGTCCGAGCGTGTCACCCAGCACCGGCCACCCGCACCGCAGTTCTCACTCGGCAAGTCGTTCCCCGGCTTCGGGCCACTCGGCCCGGTGCTGGTCACCCCGGACGAGTTCGCCGATCCGGACGACCTGGCCCTGTCCTGCCGGCTCAACGGCAGGACCATGCAGTCGTCGCGAACATCCCGAATGATCTTCGATGTGCCGGCGCTGCTGTCGTACCTTTCCGGAGTGGTCACCCTGCTGCCGGGAGACGTGGTCTTCACCGGCACGCCCGACGGCGTCGGAAGAGCCCGCAAACCCCCGTTGTTCCTCCGCCCCGGCGACGTCCTGGAAAGCGAAATCGAAGGCATCGGCTCACTCCGCCACACCTTCGTCACCGCACCCGCACAGTGACGCCCCGGCCGGCGCCCAGACCTGCCGCCCGGCATTCCCCCCGGCTCAGAACCCGGCCTCTCGACACGCACGGATGTGAGATGGCAGCGCATGTGACGAGGCCGGTCGGGACAGTCTGACGTCCGCACATGCGGGTGGTCAGCTACATCGCCCCCCGGCGTTCCGGCGCCGCGGACGACCCGTCAACACCAAGTGGACCAGAGGTCGGTGAGTGCTCCGGCAGTGCTCAGGAACAGGGCGGTGGCAGGGGCGGTGCGGTCGCGGAGCCGGACGAGTTCGAAGTCGATGGTGGGCAGGCCCGGGTCGGTGAGGGGAACGGGGGCGATGTCGGCCGAGGCGAGTTGGGTGGCCATCGAGGCGGGGACAAGGGGGAAGCTGTCGGGGTCGTCCAGGCGGACGTGGCGCAGGCCGGGGATGGGGGTCTTCCTCGATCCTGGGCTGTGAGCTGTGAGCTGTGAGCTGTTCGGCTTCGGGTTCGGCTTCGGCTTCGGGTTCGTCAACGCCCCCATCACGAACGCCGTCGTCTCCGGCATGCCCGTCTCCCAGGCCGGCGTGGCTTCCTCCCCGGTCTCCACCTTCCGGCAGACCGGCGGCGTACTGGGCGTCGCCGTCCTCGGCGCGGTCGTCGCCTCCCGCCTCGGCCCGCTCGTCTACACCACTAGCTACCCGGCCGCGGCCCGCCCGCCTGGTGGATCATCGTCGGATTGCGGCGTGACCGTCACGGTCGTCGGCCGGCTCACCAACCGCCCGCGGGCCCGGAGTCCCAGGCCACGACAGGCCGCCGGTGCCCGGTCGGCGAACCGGACGACCACACCATCGGCGCCACGGGGAGCAACGATCGAGGAACGCCCCTGACGGGCGGCGGCAGGTGTCTCAGCCGGTCATGGCGTCGCGTACGAGTGCGGTGTCCACGAACTGCTCGAAGCGGACGATCAGCCCGCCGCGTACGACGAAGTGGTGGGCGACGCGGACGTCGATCGGCTTGCCGGTGGCCTTGTTGGCGGCGGTGTAGCGGGCCAGGACGACGACGTTCTCGCCGTCGACGACATAGGTGTCGTCGTGGGCGGTCCAGTCGTGCCACTCTTCGGCGAGCCGTCCCATCACGTTGGCGGTGATGCCGGCAGGGGTGCGGTAGGTGCCGGCGAGGGGGAAGCCGGCCATCTCCTTCCACTCGGCGTCGGGGGCGAGGGTCGCGCGCAGGGCTTCCAGGTCGCCCGCTGCGGAGGCCAGGTACTGGCGACGGACCACGTCGGCGGGTGCGGTGGAGGTCGCGAAGTCGCCGTTGTCGTATGTCATGCCGGTCAGCCCCACTTCATCTCGCCCTTGGCGACCTTCGCCCCGATCTGGGCGGCGATCAGCATGCCGTGGTGCGGGTAGCGCTGGAGCAGGGCCTCGGTCAGCGCGGCGCCGTCGGCCGCCTTGTCGAGTTCCTGCTCGAAGGCGAGCAGGTAGTCGCGGGTGGCGGTGATGGCGGAGGCATCGGCAGGGGTGTCGGGCAGACGGTGGCCGGGGACGACCAGCTCCGGCTCCAGGGAAGCCATCTCGCCCAGCAGCCCGAGCCAGGCGGAGCGGTCCTCAGGGGTGGGCGTGTCGGCGACCCAGACGTGCTCCTGCTGGAAGAGCAGGACGCCGCCGAGCAGGGCGCGCTGCTCGGCCTGCCACAGGTAGTGGCGGTCGGGCAGCGCGGCGGGGCCGCCCCTGAGCTCGAAACGGTGGCCCTCCAGGGTCAGGTCCCCGGTCAGCGGCCGCAGGTCGACCGGACGGGTCGGCAGGTTCGGGCCGAGCGCCTCCCAGGCCTTGAGCTTGCCCTCGTAGGAATGACGAATGTGCTCGACGACGATCGGGGTGGCAACGAACTCGGCGTCGGGGAAGGCGTCGGCGATCACCTCGGCGCCGAAGTAGAAGTCGGGGTCGCCGTGGCTGACGAAGACAGTGGTGAGCTTCTTGCCGGAGTCGAGGACCTCGGCGGCCAGGCGGTGCCCGTCGGCGCGGGTGAACCCGGCGTCCACGAGCAGGGCCTCGTTCTCACCGGTGACGAGGGTGGCGGTCTTGTTCCGGCTGCCGACCGGGAAATCCAGGTCGAAGATCTTGAAGGACAGGGTGCTCATCGATGACTCCTTTACGGAAGGGCGCGGGGGACGGGAGGACGGGGGAGAGGGTCAAAGGGCACGCACGGCCGTGAGCCGCTGGTCGACCTCGTCGGCGGTGGCGTGGCCACGGGCCAGGGCGGTGACCCGGTCGCCGTCGACGGCGAGGAGGGTGGGGCAGCCGGCGACACCCAGCTCGGCGGCCCTGCGGAAGTCGGCCTCGGCCGCCGCCTGTGTCTCGGGCGCCTCGAAGGCGGCGATGACGGCATCGGCGTCCAGCCCGGCTGCCTCGGCGACCTTCCGCCAGGTCGCGGCGTCGGAGAGGCTGAGGCCGTCGATGTAGAAGGCCCGTTGGAGCGCGACGGCCAGTTCCGCCGCACGGTCCGGGGCGGCCCGGCGCAGGGCGGCGACACCATGTGCGGCGGCCTCGGAGTCCATCACGAACGAGCCGTCGGCGATCAGGCGTTCGTAGGCCGCACCGAACTCTGCGCCGGTCAGCTCGGCGATCTGGGCGTTCGCGCCCTGGACGTAGCCGAACTCCCGGATGGGAACCCGGCGACGCCCGGTGAACAGGCCGCCGGAGACGACCTCGACCGGCAGCTCGGGGTGGCGGGCGACGACCTCGCGCAGGGTCGGGGAGAAGCCGTGCGACCAGCCACAGTAGGCGTCGAAGACATAGACGAACTGCATGGATGACCTCAGCAAGGGTGTGACGCCCGCCGAATGCGAGCGGTTCACCTGAGGAAACAGTATCTGACTAGTCAGATATTTCTCTATGTGTGTGACGGCTGCCACACCCGTGCTGTCAGTGCGTCGGCGAAGCCACCCGGCCGCAGTCCGGAGGGGCCCGTCAGGGCAGCCGGGGCAGTTCGGCCCGTGCGGAGTGGCTCAGGATCCGCAGGTCTTCGGCGAACCGGTCGCGGTCCTCGGGCGGCAGCGGCTCCAGGAAGTAGCGGCGGATGTTCGCCACGTGCACGCGCGACGCACGCACGGCGGTCTCCTCCCCCAGCGGGGTGAGACGCACCAGGCGTCCGCGCCGGTCGCCGGGGTCCTCGGTGCGCTCGACCAGGCCGGCCGCCTCCATCCGGTCCACCAGACGCGTCACACCGCCCGTGGTCAGCACCTGCTCCTGGGCGATGGCTCGCATGGCCAGCCCCGGCTCACCGGCACGCCCCAGGATCAGCAGCACCTCGAACATCAGGTGGGTGATGCCGCACTCCGACTCCAGAGCCCGGCCCAGGAGGTACTCCAGCCGGTTCGCCGCTCCCTGCAATCTCCCGAAGGCCAGGACCAGTGCGTTGTTCGCTGCCTCCCTCGACGACGAGATCTCCTCCGCCTGCCCGCCCATGTGTCACCCTTCCGGTTCTCCGTCCTGATCACCGATCATGCCGTGGATGTGGGGCGGCCACCCCGGGCACCCGCAACTTCCGGGTCCGGGCGGGCCCGATACGACGTCAGACGGCGTTATGCGTCATCGAAGATCACCACCGGCCGGTCGGCGCACATGGCGGTGACGGACGGGGAGTGAGCGTAGCCGGGCCGCGCCGCTCCCAGCCGTCACCGACCCGCTCCAGGGCCGCCCGACGCGGTGAACTCCTGGTATCGCAACAGCACCGGCCGTTCGACCCAGAACTGGCCGCTGACGACGCTGGAGTACTGGCAGCGTACGCACGAGGTGGATCCTGCCGAGTTCCTGGTCACCGCGCTGGAGTGATCCCGGTGGTGTGACTCCCTTTGGTGCCAGGGGGAGTCATTCGGCCGCCGCGCCGTACAGCTCCCGTTCCCACAGCCGGTCGCAGACCTGCCCGATTCCGCGGGCGAGGTGTCGGCGGTAGGTGCTCGGCGGCAGGTCGAGCCGTTCTGCGGCGGCCTCGCGGGTGGGCACGCCGTGGAAGAAGGTGGTGGCCAGCACCCGGTGCAGCCGGGCCGACCGGGCGTCCCGCGTGAGCGTGTCGACCGCCTCGACCAGGACGGTGCGCAGCGCCTCCGCGGGATCCGGGTCGCCCTGGTCGGCCACCAGCCTGCTGCGGGCGAGCGGGCTGGCGCCCAGGACCTCGGCCCTGCCGAAGGCGCCCAGCGCGTCTCGTACGGCAGCATCGAACTCCTCGCGCGCGAGCACCGCCAGTTCGGGCGGCGCACCGGCCGGCCGGGCCTGCGGGCCGAAGAGCTCCTGGGCGACACGGCGGTCCAGCCAGCGCTCGACCGGCACCGCCCGCCAGTCATGGGCGAACAGCGTGTAGCCGCGGCCCCCGACCGAGGGCGTCGCCGGGATCGCCTGCAGGTCCAGGTAGTCCATCTGCGGCTGCCAGAACTTCGGGTCAGCGATGACCATGTAGGACCAGGCCAGCCGGTCGGCCCGCAGCCACTCGGACAGCACCCGCATCCCGATCAGGTCGCTGACGGGCGACGGACGCTGGTACACCGCCGGATACACCATGAACCGGGCCAGGGCGAGATGTTCGCCGGACCGGACGGGCCCGTGCGTGCGGCTGTGCTCCCAGGCCGCCGCCACCACCGGATCGGCCTCCGTCTCCCGCGTGTTCAGGGCGTCGAGCCGCAGCCAGGCCATGAAGCCGACCGGTTCGCCCGTGCCGGGACGCCGGTAGACAGTGAACGCACCGGGCCGCCGGCCGAGCCAGAACTCCACGATCCGCGCGGACTCCTCCCCTTCCGCCGCGCGGGCCAGCTCCACGACGACCGCCGGGTCTCCGTCCCGCAGGGCGTCCTCCTGCACTTCTCCCTCACCGCGCCAGGTGATGAAGTCGGGCATCACCCCGCCGTGCCGGTGCAGGAAGCTCAGGGCCCGCAGGGTGTGCAGGGCGACCGGCCCGTGCGCTGTCCTGGCCCGGTCGAGCAGATGGTCGCGGATCGCCCGGTGCATCTGCTCGTACCCTTGCGGATCACGCCACCGCAGGTCGGCGTCGAGCGCGTCGCGGACCACGTCGTGGGGGAAGAGCCCGCCGGATCCGGACTCGACGAACGGCAGCCCGCGCAACCAGCCGAACAGCGCGTCCGCGTCCGCTTTCGTGTCCGTGTCGCCTTTCGTGTCCGTGTCCGTGTCAGCGTCCGCGCTTCCGAGCACGGCACGCAGCAGCTCCTCGGTGGTGGACCAGGCGTGCGCGCAGCCCTCCAGCGCGTGCCGGTGCGCCGCCGAGGGGACCGCGCCGACCAGTTCGGACAGCAGCGTCTCGATCACGTCCTGGGCGGGGGCCCAGTCATGGGCCGCCGCGCCGTCCGCAGCCGCCACCTCGGCGGCCAGCGACAGGGCCAGCGGATGCCCGCCCGCGAACGCCAGGACGGACGGCCGCAGTTGCCGGGGCACGCCCCGCAGGTCGAGCAGGGCCGCCGCGTCGTCCGGTGCGAGGTTGCGCAGGGCGACCACCCGCAGCACCTCGCCCCAGCCAAGGTCGGCCCGCCACTCCGGCCCGGGCGGCCGGCGGCTCGCGACGACCACCAGCGCGTCCCGCGCCAGCCCGGGGATGAAGTCGCGCCTGAGCCATGGCCCGATGTCGTCGCACCGCTCGAACGTGTCGACCAGCAGCACCGTCCCCGGCGCCCGAGCCGCGTCGCCCGTCTGCTCCTCGAAGGCCTCCGGTGAGGGGCCGAGCGTACGGCCGTCGACCCGGCACACCGGGCGACCCGCCGCCCGGGCGTCGTCGGCGAACCGCTGGAGCAGCGCCGACTTGCCGATTCCGCCCGGCCCGTGGACGTAGAGCACGCAGCACGCGTCTTCCGCGCCGTCGAGCGCGGCACGGAAGACGGCGCGTTCCGCAGGCCGCCCGACGAATCCTCGCTCACGGGCCGCGCGCAGCCGCTCCTCCAAGCGGTGACCGGTACCGGTCGGCTCGGGCAAGGCTGACCTCCTCGGGTGGTTTCTCGTTGCCGTCGACGACGTGGGAGCGGACGATGAGGCCCAGCGTAGGACCCGTCACCGCGTGCCGCCGACGACGGCGTGAACAGGACTGGAACTCCCCGGCACCCAGGCGTGGTTCACCGCCGCCCCCGGCACCCCGAGACCCCGCCCGGCAGGGCGCCTCCGCGACGCCCTCCTTTTTACGCCCTCGTACGGTTGCCAGCGCACCCGGTGTCAGGTGGCTGCCGTCCGAAGCTGTGCCGCCGCCGAGACCGTGGCGGCCGCCCGGACGAACGCCGCGACGGACGCCGCGCGGGAGTCCTTCGGCCACGCCACGGCCAGGACGGCCGGTGCCTGGCCCTCGACCGGGCGATAGGCGATCTCGGGGCGCGGATACCGCAGGGTGAGCGAGGCGGGGAAGAAGCAGACCACGCTGCCGAGTTCGACGAGCCGGAAGATCTGCGGCAGGTCCCGGGAGCTGTGCCCGGTGCGCTGCGCCAGGGCGTCGTCCCTGTCGTATCCGTACGGGCCGGGGGCGACCCCCTGGTCCGCGGGTGATCCGTCGGGAAGGCTGCGGCCCGCCAGGTCGGCCAGGCGCAGGGACGACCGGGCGGCCAGCGGGTCCGCGGCCGCCACGGCGAGCAGGAACGGCTCGGCGGCCAACGGCTCGACGTCCAGGCCACGGTCGTCGAACGGGGTGAGCAGCAACGCGGCGTCGGCCCGGCCGTCCCGCACCGCCTGCGCCTGCTCGCCGAAGCGGCCGAGCACCAGCTCCACCGGCAGGGCCGCCGCCTCCCCGTCGTACGCGTCGAGGATCCTCGGCAGCAGGCCGCCGTCGACGTCGGGCTTGAGCGCGAGCCGCAGCCGCGGGGCGGGCTCGCCGGCGTGCCGGGCCCGCCGGCCGGCGGCACCGATCGCATCGAGCGCGGTCCGGGCGTCCCGCAGCAGAACCTCCCCGGCCGGCGTGAGCGTGACCTGGCGGGTGGTGCGTTCGAGCAGGGCCACGCCGAGCTGGCGCTCCAGCGTCCGGATCGCGCGGGACAGCGGCGGCTGCGCCATGCCGAGCCGCTCGGCCGCACGCCCGAAGTGCAGCTCCTCCGCGACCGCGACGAAATACCGGAGCTGCCGTGTCTCCAGGTCATTCATACCCCCAGGGTATCAACGGGGATCGGATCGGTCCTTCAGGGCCGTCGTCCCACCGGGTTGACTGGCAGCGAAGGCAGGAACGGGGGCCGAGGAACAGGAGACGGGTCATGCGCGCAGTGGCGGTACGAGGGTTCGGTGGGACGCCAGAGTTGATGGACATCTCCGTACCCCGTCCGGCGCCGGGGGAAGTCCTGGTCGAACTGACGGCGGCGTCGGTGAACCCGATCGACCTCGGCATCGCCGCGGGGCGGCTGCCGCTGCCGCATGTGACCCCCCTCGTGCTGGGTGTGGACGGCGCGGGCCGGGTGACGGAGACCGGGGAGGGCGTGCACGGGCTGGAGCCCGGCGATCTGGTGCACGGCCAGTTCTTCCGTTCGCCGCTGGGCCACGGCACCTTCGCCGAGTACGCGGTGGTCACGGAGTTCCCGGACCACGGTGCTCTGCAACGGGTCCCGGACGGTGTGCCCGCAGAGATCGCGGCGGCGCTGCCGACCGCGGGCATGACCGCGCTCGGCGTCCTCGACGCCCTCGGCCTGCGGGCCGGTCAGTCGATCCTGATCACGGGCGCCACCGGCGGGGTGGGGACGATCGCCGTCCAGCTCGCGGCTGCCCGTGGCGCGGAGGTCATCGCCACCGCCCGGCCCGACGCCGACCGGTGGATCCGGGAACTCGGCGCGGCCGCGACGGCCGACCACACGGCCGGCGACACGGCGGCGCAGGTCCGCAAGACGCACCGCAGCGGGATAGACGCCTTCCTCGACCTCACCGGCGACACGGCCGGATTCGGTGAATACGCCGGTCTCGTCCGCGACGGCGGCGCGGCGGCGTCCGTGACCTTCACCGCGCCGCCGGAGCTGCTCGCCTCCGAGCGGATCGCCGTGAGCAATTTCGAGATGCGGGACAAGCCGGACCTGCTCGCCCGGATCACCGCCGAGGTCGCGGCGGGCCGGATCATGGTCCCCGTCCAGCGGACCGTGCACCTGGACGAGGTCCCCGAAGCGCTGGCGCGCAACGGCGCGGGCGGCGCGCGCGGCAAGACGACCGTACGGATCCGATGACGAGAGCGGATCCGACGGGGAAACGAGGAAAACGAGGAGACCACCGACGTGCACTACGCCAAGCTCGGCACCACAGGCCTCGACGTCTCGCCGGTCGCGATCGGCGCGATGTCCTACGGCGAACCCGGCCGCGGTCACCCGGTCTGGTCGCTGGGCGAGCAGGACAGCCGTCGGGGAGCCAGGGCTGGTACACGTGCCTGGCGGTGGCTACGTTGTCGGCGACTTGGACTCTGCACCACCGCGAATCCGGTCGGGCGTTGTCGGACGCTGTGCCGGGCTTCACCGGGGGCGGCGTAGCCCCGTGTGCGTTGTCGCGAACCGGTCGCGGTAGTGGCTGGGGGAGACACCGAGCCGGGCCACGAAGGTCCGTCGTAGCGTCTCCGGGCTACCGAAGCCGGCGGCCCGGGCGCTCTCGGCCACGCTGTGACCGGCGTCGAGCATGGCCTTGGCGTGGTCGAGCCGTACACGTTCGACGAACCTGGCCGGCGTCGTTCCGAGTTCGGCGTTGAACAGTCGGGTGAGATGCCGTGGACTCACACCGACGAGGGCAGCCAGCGAATCCGCACTGTGCTCCTGCGCGGGCTGTGCCGAGACGAGGTCGGTGACGGCTCGCAGAGTCGGCGTGCGCGGCGCGCTTACCGTCAGCGGTGCGGAGAACTGGGACTGCCCTCCAGGGCGCTGCATGAACATGACGAGGCTGCGGGCGACGTGACGGGCCAGATCCGGGCCGTGGTCACGCTCGACGAGGAAGAGCGCAAGGTCGATGCCGGCGGTGACGCCCGCGGAGGTGAAGACGCCGCGATCCTCGACGAACAGCGAATCGGGCTCGACATGAATATCGGGGTAGGCGCGCGCGAGCAGCCGCGCGTGGCGCCAGTGTGTGGTCGCGCGGTGCCCCGCGAGCAGGCCTGCGGCGGCGAGAACGAACGAGCCGGTGCAAATGGAAACAAGCCTGGGTGCGCGCGCACGCAGCTGTCGGACGGCCTCGGTCAGATCCGACGGGATCGGCTCGGTGACGAGTGGGTCCCCGCCCGAGACGACGACCGTGTCTGCGTCGAGCTCCGCCGCCGTCGAGTCCACGGACAAGCGCGTACCGATCGACGTGTGGACCGGCTCACCGGACGGCGACGCGTAGTGCAGCGAGTAACGGGCGCCGAGAGCGTTCGCCTCTGCGAACACCTCCGCAGGGCCGGAGACGTCGAGCATCTTCATGCCGTCGAACGCAAGGAAGGCAACACGATGGAGGGCCATGTGGTGGCGGGGACCTTCCTTTGAACAGAACCAGGATGTCGGAGTCGAGGAGCCACTCGCCAGGTGGACCGGCTCAGCCGACGGCGCAGCGGGCGGTTGCCGGACCGACCTGTTGTCGACCGGCCGCCGGTGAACCCGAGGCGCCGCCGGGTGGTCGCGCATCAGGTCATTCGGGCCAGGCGTTCGTCTGGATGATCGTGACGAAGTTCTCCCGCTCGAAATCGGCATCGAAGTGCGCGAGGACGTCGTCGTTCATGGTGCCGAACGTGGTGTCGGGCCGGTCTGCCATGCCGTCGTAGAAGGCTCGAAGGATGCGGTTCTTGAAATCCGGCCGTGGGTGCGCGGCCACGACCTCGGCACGTTGTTCCGGGGTGATCTGCTCGAGTTCCAGGCCCAGGACATCGGTCTCGACGCCGAGCGTCACCACGTTGACCTCGGGTGCGAGGTGGAGAGGAATCCCCGGCGTAGTGTGCAGCGCGATCGCCAGCCAGACGTTGCGCGCCTCTTCCTCACTGCGGCCGTGGTCACGCAGGAAGGTGTACGCCGCCTCGGCGCCGTCGATCTCGAAGCGACGGTCCTTGGTGCGGTACTCGGCCGTCAGCCCGAGATCGTGGAAGAGTCCGCCGACGTAGGCGAGTTCGGGGTCCACCTCAAGGCTCCGGGCGGCGGACTTCAGCATCCCCCACAGGAACACCCTGCGGGAGTGGTGGAACAGGGTGTCGTCGGCCGCCTCGCGTACCAGGGCGGTCGCCTCGCGTACCAGGGTGGTGTCCGGGACCGTGATCCCGGCGATCGTTTCGGACATGGTGTCTCCTGAAAAGAAATGGGGCGAGTCGCTTCTGACTCGTCTTCACGCTCCCCCGACCGGCTTCGCAGCGGGAGTGTCCGAACGGACGTGCATTCCACAGATCGGGACACAGGTGCGAGGAGATCGGGAGCGCGCGTCGGCCGGCTGTGCGCGCGAGGGGTCCATCAGCGCCACAACGAGTTGCGACTGCATGGACGTACACGCGGCGGCCCGCACCGAGGAACCGCGACGGGAACTGCCGGCCTGCCCGTCGGCGACAGTGAAGGACAGGCCGGCACAGGCGCCGTTTTGTCCGGCTGCGGGCTCAGAGCGCGCCGAAGGCCTCGCAGGCCCTCCGCACCCCTTCGCCGTAGGCGGGATCGGCGTTGCCGCAGTTCTCGATGTGCTTCAGCACCGTCTTCTGCTGCGCACCCTTGATTGCCCGTGCGGTGTTGTCGAAGAGCGCTTGCTGCTGTTGCGGAGTCATCAACCGGAACAGGTCGCCGACCTGGGTGAAGTAGTCGTCGTCGTCCTCGCGGAAATCGAAGTGATCGGCCGTCGAACCGATGGCCTGAGCGGGGTCGGCGTAGCTCGGCTGCTCCGCCCACCGGCCGAAGTTGTTGGGTTCGACGCCCGGGACACCACCCTGGTTGCCGTCGGCGCGCATCGCCCCGTCGCGGGG